>JBHHXF010000334.1:0-4641 GCA_046756905.1 Anaerolineae bacterium
GGGAAGCATCATGTTGCGACGGTCTGATCGAGCGGGATTTCTTGCTTTCGTACTCATGCTCGGCCTCGCCATCGGGAGCCGGCAACCGTGGGTTGGATTCTCGGTGGGGGTGGGGCGCTTCGACGTGCCCTCGCCGCCGGCGCTGAGCGTACCCGAGGTCAATACGGCCGGCGTCCTCCTGCACACGCCGCTGGACGATGCCGCGTCCATCACACACCCATCGGTCGGCATTGGCGGCGCCACCACCCTGCTCGGTCCCGACTTCGTGCCGGCCTACGTGGGCAATGGCGCCCGGTTCGCCGGCGCCGGCAAGGTCGTCATCTTTCCCGCTGCTGATAGCAACGCTCAGAACATCGCGCTGGACCGGGGCGAAGTCGAGTTCTGGTATCAACCCGCTTACGATGCGGCCACCGACGACATCGGCCACTATCTGTTGGTCGTCGGCGATGTCTACAATGTCCCCAGCCTGATTCTGGCCGAGAGCGATCGTCTCAGCCTATCCCTCACCGACGCCGGGTGGAACACCTATGCCACGCAGGCCGGCTGGCGTGCTCCGCTGTGGTCCGCCGGCCAGTGGGTCCATGTCCGCGCCACCTGGGACGCCACCGCTGCCGACCCGCTGCGCCTTTTCGTGAATGGCGTGCGCGTTGACGAGGGCAGCGCCGACAATGGCTGGGACCTCGGTCCGGAGACCGCCGTCGGCGACATCTTCGTAGGCGCGGGCGACGCAGCCGGCGACTTCACGGCGGACGGCGTCATCGACGAGTTGATCATACGCGACGCGCCGCAGCCGATGGACACGGCGACGCCCACCGCTACACCCACTATCACGCCAACGTCCGATGGCGCAGCGCCGACGGACACGGCGACGCCGGCCGGCATAGGCCTGACCGACCCCGACACGGTCGTCACGCCGGCCCCTCTGCCCCTCCAGCCTGTGGGATCGCCGTTCGTGGACCCGGTCTTCGGCGCCACCTTGCGCCGCGTCTCCAACACCAGCGCCAGCGGCGGCTTTGAAACCCACATCTACTCCCAACTCCAGGCCTTCTCCGCCGACAACGCCTACCTGCTGCTCGACGGCTCCGCCGGCTTCGTCGTCCGGCGACTGAGCTACCTCAGCCCTTCGGCAGGCTCAGGACAGGGCCTGGTGGCCGGCCTGGATACTTCAGAATGGAACGTCCCCCGCTGGCATCCGACCCGACCCCACACGCTGATCCATTTCGACAGCAACGCGGACACAGTGATTCGGCTGCAATTCACGGACGTAGACACCCTGGTCACAACGACCGTTTTCACCTTCCCGGCCCAGTACGAGCGCATCCGGGTGAACCAGTCTTTCGATGAAGTCTCGGAGGATGGCCGCTGGCTGGCCGGCATGGTCAGCCGGGACGATGGGGCGCAGGTGATCTTCGCCCTCGACCTGCAAAACCTGACCCTCGGCGCCCAGGTCCCTATCTCCGGCCTGTACGCCGGCCCCTGCGAATCCGATCCCCAGTGGCCCGAGGCAGAACCTGACTGGATTGGCGTCTCCCCGTTAGGCAACTACCTGGTGGTGCAATGGGCGCGCGACGGCACAGCGCGATGCAGCGGACTGGAGACCTTCGATCTCCAAACCGGCGATTTCATCGGGCGCGTGTACGACGGCCACCAGCACGGTGATCTGGGCGTGGACTCTGATGGGACAACCGAGTTCTTCATGACTTTCGAGATGGCTGCACCACCGCCTGATAACGACCGTCCTGCTCTTGGCGTGCGCGCACTGCCCGGAACTTCCACTGCGAGCTCGCCGGCCTACGTCCAGGTATTGGACTGGGGCAATGGTGAGCATATCTCCTGTCGTGGACCCACCGGCGTCTGCCTCGTCACCGCCAGCACCTGGGACATCAACGGCTGGAATCCGTTCGAGGGGGAGCTTTTCCTGCAATACACCGACGGCCACGTCCTGCGGCTGGCCCATCACCGCTCCAGCGACTGTGGGTATTGGGTGCAACCCCGGGCCAGCATCTCCCGCGACGGCCGCTACGTGGTGTTCGCCTCGGATTGGGGACAGGAGACGGGCACAGACAGTTGCAGCGGTGGCAACAGCCTGGGAGGGGGCGACCCGTACATCATCGACCTACTGGCCGGCTCGTCCGGCCTCCCCGCCGCCTGCTCTCCCGATGCAGACGGCAACGGGATTGTCAACATCCTGGACATCCAGATCCGCGCTTCTGACGCGAGTTGCCTCACCTACCTGCCGCTCATTGCCAATTATTGGCATCAGACGTGGCCGGCCACCCAGCCGTGAGCGTGAGGCGGGATCTTCTCCGTTCATGCGCCCGACGAGTGATGAACATTGAAGTAATTTGCAAGGCCGGCCCGCACATGCTATAATCCTGTGTCGTGATTTTAGTCAGTACGATGCATCACTCCTGACTATTCTGCGTCTGGTCAGGTCACGTTCGTGCAGGTATGCGCCGAGTACAACCAAATCGACTGTACCGGGCCCTGCGACTTGGCTCAGAACGGACCCATCCCAAAACGAAGGAGCACACACGTCTATGGAGCAGATCGAACTCACTGCTGAAAAGCGAAAAATAATTGGCAAGAAAGTTAAGCGTATTCGGAGAGAAGGACTGGTGCCGGGCATCATCTACGGGGCCGAAGTGGATCCCGTCCCCATTCAGATTGATGGTGTTGAACTGACAGACGTTTTGCAGCGAGCCGGCGGCAGTCGTCTGATCACCCTCAAAATCAAAGGGGACAGGAAACCGCACGTCACATTGGCCCGAGATGTCCAGCGTGATGTGATCACCCGCAATCTACAGCACGTGGACTTCCAGGAAGTGGTGCTTACCGAGACGATCACCAGCCAGGTACCCATCAACCTCGAAGGAGTGCCACCCATTGTTAATCGTGGCGAAGCCATGGTTAATCAGGCGCTAGACGCAATTGAGATTGAGGCCCTGCCTACCGACTTGATTCCGTTCATCGCCATCGACATCTCAGGCCTGGAAGAAATCGACGACGCGGTCTTCGTGCGAGACCTGGACCTACCTGATCAAGTGACTATCCTTACCGACCCCGATGAGATGATTGTCCGCATCGGTCATCTGACAATGGAGCGCGAAGAGGTTGAAGAAGAGGTAGCAGAGGAAGAGGTCGAGGTCGAGGACGTTCCAGAGGAGGAGATCGAAGAGGCCAGTGATCAGTAACCAGTATCCAGCGATCAGTTGTCAGAAACTGATCACTGAATACTGATCACTGGTGACCGAATACTGGTTGTGGTGGGAACCAGCCTCGAATTTTAAGCATCCTACCCGGCAGGGCGCGCTTTTGCGTCTTGCCGGGTCTTTTTTTCTTCCGTGATTTATGGTATAATGCTAAAAGCACTCTACGATAGGGCAGGCTGGCGACCTTGCGGAAACGGCCATGCACTATCGGTAGTAGCACGATCTCGCCAAATCAACCATATCTAGTGGTCAGGCGATTTCGGACTGCTTGACACAACGTGAGGAGGATCTTCTTTGTTCAGCCCTCTAAATGCCGTTCTGGGCCTGTTCTCACGCGATGTGGGAATCGACCTGGGGACGGCTAATACCCTGGTGATGGTCCGCGGGCAGGGGATTGTCATCAACGAGCCTTCGGTTGTTGCCATCGAAAAAAAGAGCCGCAAAGTTCTGGCTATCGGCGCAGAGGCCAAGGAAATGGTCGGGCGGACGCCGGCCAACATCGTTGCCATTCGCCCCCTCCGCGACGGCGTCATCTCAGATTTCGCCGTCACCGAGAAGATGCTCCAATACTTCATCAATAAGGTTCATGAGAAGGTCCTCACGCCCATGCCGCGCCCGCGGGTTGTTGTCGGTATCCCCAGCGGTGTCACCGAAGTCGAGAAACGGGCCGTCCACGATGCCGCAATCAACGCCGGCGCGCGCGAGGCATACCTCATCGAGGAACCCATGGCGGCTGCCATTGGCGCCGGCCTGCCGGTCACTGAGTCCATGGGCAGCATGGTCGTCGACATCGGCGGTGGTACGACGGAGGTCGCCGTTATATCGCTGGGCGGCATTGTTGTAGCCGGCTCGCTGCGGGTGGCCGGCGACGAGATGGATGAAGCCATCATCAATTACGCGCGGCAGAAGTACAATCTCTACATCGGAGAGCGGATGGCGGAAACGGCCAAGATGCAGATCGGGTCCGCCTATCCTCTGGAAGAAGAACAGACGATGGAACTGCGGGGGCGGAACCTGATTACCGGGCTGCCCCAAAGTGTCGAGGTCAGCAGTGTTGAAATTCGCGAGGCCCTTTCAGGTCCCGTGGGGACGATTGTTGACCTGGTACGCGACACCCTGGACGACACACCACCTGAGTTGGTGGCCGACCTGATGGAGCATGGCATCGTGCTGGCCGGCGGCGGAGCCTTGTTGCAGGGAATCTCCCAGCGTCTGCAGGACGAAACCAAGATGCGTGTGCGGGTGGCCGATGACCCAATGGCCTGCGTTGCCCGGGGCGCCGGCGCCGTCCTGGAGGATCTGGACACCCTACACGTGGCCCTCGCCGCCACCCAACGGGCCGGCGTGGTGCGCTAACACCACACGGATTGCACGGACAGTCTTCGCCGGATGTCATCATCCGTGTAGTGCTGGGAAGGTGACGATTTGA
>JBHHXF010000335.1:0-4639 GCA_046756905.1 Anaerolineae bacterium
CTCTCCGACCTGCCTCGCCCCTACTGCCCCTGCCAGAGATACGTAACGGCAGCGGCTGCGACCATCGCGCCGGCCAACACCACGCGGACCAGCAGCGGGAGAACGCTGGCAAGGCTGACGATCACCCCCACACCGGCCAGTCCTATCGCCACCTGGAACGTACGGCGAGCTCGCGCCTCTGCACGTTCTCGCGCGTCCCGTTCTTCTTTCAGTTGGCTCTCCAGCACGCCCCGGCGGACCAACTCGCGTTGCAGACGCGCGTTGTGGGACTGCCGGATTCGGTCGCGCAGAGTCGTGATCTGGTCGATGATCGCCTGGTTGTCAGGATCGAGGTTCAAGGCTTCCTGGAATGCGGTCAGGGCGCTCTCCATCTGGTTGTCGGCCAGGTAAGCTTCACCCTGCTGGCGCAATAGACTGTGCAATGCTGCCATGACATCTGGGTCTTCAGGGACATGTTCTTGAAGTCGTTGATACTGCTCGATAGCGCCGGCCAGGTTCCCCTGCGTCTTTAATAGCACGGCGTAGTCCTGCCGGGTAGCCAGCAACCCGTCCCACGCGCTGGCCCGATCCAGGTCATACGCTCGCTCGTACGCCTCGATAGCCTCCAGGAGTGACTCCTGCTCGTGCAGCGCCTGGGCCAACCCCAACTGTGCTCGCGTGTGGTTGGGGTTTGCTGTTAACGCCCGCCGATAGTCATCGACGGCCGTGGTCAGATCGCCTTCGATGTGAGCACTGCGGGCTGCCTCATACAGCGAGATGGCCCGTGGACTGACGCTCTCCAGCTCACGCTTCGCCTCGGCCAGCGAATGCCTGGTCCGAACCCAGCGGCGCAGGAACTCGACGACAAACCGATAGGCGTCGCGCTCCGGCTGGCAGATGATTCCCCATTCGGCGAGCAGGGCCGGCGCGCTGGACAGTTCAATGCCCTGCAAGCGCACACCATGCTCGCGCAGCACCTGGCGAATGTGCGATTGATGTGCAACGCCGCCGTTGTCCGTCACGTGGGCAACAGCCGACAGAATAAAGCGCTCAGCCGGCGGGAACTCGTCCCAGAACCAGGCCAGCCCCCCCATCCCCAGCTCCATGGCGCGCTCTACAGCCTCCTCCACATCGGTCAACGTCACTACCGAACGGCCATCATGCGACAGTGAATCGTATATCGAGTAGCCGATGAGTTGTGTGAAATAGGGGTGGCCGGCGGTCAGTTCCAGGATTGCCTCAATCGCCTCGGCTTCGTATTCCAATTGATCCCTGGCCGGTTCGACAATGAGCCGGCGGGCATCTGTGCGGGTTAGGACGGAGATATGTTTGACCTGAGCCGACTTGAAGGTGGCTTTGATGCGACTGGGCAGTTCGTCCAGTCGCCGGCCCACCACGAAGACGAAGGACAGGCGGTTCTCATCCAGGATCAATTCCTGAAGGTAGGGGAAGAAGGTCTCGGTGGCCGCTTTGCGGGTGGCCGGCGCTTCCCCCAGCACATCGAACTCGTCGATGAGGAACAAGAGCTGACGATTCCCGAGTGCCTCGTATGCCTGTGGCAGGAACTGGTCCTGGAAGTACGCCGCTTGCTGGAAATTGCCCTGTTTCGGTCGGGGCAGACGCAGTTTCTTGGATACCTCCCGGGCCAGGCCGTACAGGGCTTCGCCCAGGGTTTGCTGGGCTCGTCCCATCAGGTCGAAGTAGATCGGCAGGAAGCCGGGTGGGATGTGGTGAGGCCGGCTGAGTTGGTGCAGCAGGGAGGTCTTGCCGATCCGCCGCTGGCCGTACAGGACGATGACGTTCTGATAGGGAGACGCGAGGGTGTTGTGGACGAACTGCAGGATGTCAGTTCGTCCGTAGAAGCCATCTTCTCCTGTCAGGGGAGTTATGATGTAGGGATTCTCTGTATGCAATGCCTTATCTCACCAGCAGAGTGCCGCCAACGTCGCTCAATCCTTGCAGGTCTTTCTCTGCTCCTGATGGCCATGGCCGGCCATCGACCGCAGACAGCCGATTCAGTTTGCCTATGATAGAGATTGGTGGCCGGGATGATAACCGGAACAGTCTGTTGAATGTTGCTGTCCGGGCTCACAGATGACTGGAAGACCTGTCGCCTATACTATCACAACTAACGTTGAAAGGCAAACGGATGTCAGACTTGTCAGAGTATCATGGGAGCACTTCGCGGGCAATCGTTGGGAAAGCATAGACAACTCGTCAAGTAGCGGTCAAGCTTCCTATGAAGTCTTTGGGAAAGGCAACCGCGACGCCTCACATGGATCGGTGTAGGCATCAGCCCTCGCGATAGATGGTCAGAAACGTCAGGAATGGCAAACAATAGTCAGGGTTTTGACAGACTATGGGCAAGAAGTAAATGCCTGATTGTGGTATAATGGCTGCTGTGACAAGCTTGTGACAGATTAAACTTAGAATTTAGCTAGCTGAATGTGGGTTTTCTCACCGCGATGTCGTGCCGGCAGCATTTGCGCCAGGTGGTACGCTGTCACAGCGTAACGTTCTCGCACACGCTTCGTAATCACGAACTGAACTAATGCTCTTGCTGTGTGGTGCCAGGCTCACGGTCCTGCCCAAATCAATACCGGAGGCGCGCTGGCCTTTATCAGCTTTCATTCGAAGTACTGGTGTGTCAAACGTTTCGGCGAACTGCACGAGAGACATCGCTATCTTTTTGCAATGTGGGAGGCACTGTGAAAGTATTGGTCGCAACCTCAGACCTCGCCGTGTTTGATGCCTTTCAGGGTGTGGAAGGCATCGAATACGAGGAGGCCCTGTTCACCGGCGGCTTGTACGACGAACTGCCCGGTGCACAACTGGTGATTGTCAACTTCGACGAACTGGTGCCTCACCCCTACAGCGTCGAAATGGTCCGAGACCTCCTGGAGAATTCCGAAGTGCCTTTCGTCTCCAGCGACGACTTCCTGACAGAGCCGGACCGCTGGATCATGGAAGCGCGCCGCATTCGGGGTGAGATCACCGGCCTGCCGTCCAAGCGGTCCATCGCCTTTGCTTCCTACTCCGGAGGGACGGGTAAAACCGTTCTGGCCATCGACACGGCGTTGCACTTCGCCCGGCGAACGAAATTGCCCGTGCTATTGACGGAGTTCGCCTACGGTGAATCCGCGATGGCTGCCCTCATCGGCGCCGACGTCCCCCACCTGTTCGATCTTGCGACGCAGCCGGACATGGAGCCGGCCACCTGGAAGGGCGTCACAGTGATACCCATGGACTACGAGAACTGCCGTGACCTGTCGGTCCAACTAATTGGCCGGTATCTCAAAGAGCAGCTCGCCCGGCACGTCCTGACTGTGGCCGACGTCCACTTCCCCCACGCGCTGCTGAGCGCGATCCGCGAAGAGATCGACCAGTGGTACATCGTCACCACCCCCCGGCCCGACGCCGTCGAGAACGCCCGCAAGCTGAAGGAAGAACTGGGCCGGCGCGCCGGCATCATCCTCAACCAGAAAGGAACATTGGACAGCATCGCCCTCAGCGGAATCGACCGCGCACTGGACCTGCCGGATGTAGGCCAGGCGGATCGCTTCGAGGGCAAGCTGGGCAAACCAATCCTCGCCGAGACCTACGGCGAGAAAAACTGGAGGCAATATGAACCGAACCTTGTTGCTCGGATTAGCCGTGCTGTTGGGTTTAGCCGGAATAGCCATTAGCGTTCGCGACGTCCTGGTTAAGCCCCCTCCACCGCCGCCGCGCACCATCGCGGTAGCCAAATCCGACATCCCGACCTACACGCGCATCGAGCCTGACATGCTCGATCAGCGCACTGTGCCGGCTGACCAGGCCAAGTTCGCTTACAATCTCGATGACGCCATTGGCATGATCAGCACTGAGCCGATCAAGGCCGGCCAGACCATCGGCCGCGGCGAAGCCAAACCAATCGAGGAAGTTCGCTTCGTCGAGGACCTGGGCCTGGAAATTACCAGCTTCTCGGGTCGCTTCGACGAAATGGTCGGCGGTCAGTTGAAGCCGGGTGCGCGCGTGAACATCTACGGCTATCACGAGGCGCGGGACCAGAGCAATCAGGGGGATGTCAAGCTGATCGCCAGCGACGTCTGGGTTGTGGATGTGCGCGCTACGTCGGGTGAGGTCGCCGGCCAGGCCGAGCCGACACCCAGCACCAGTGGCGGCGGACTTCTTGGCGGCCCGACCTTCACCGGCCGCGGCGAAGCGCCGGCCAGCATCGTCAGCGTGGCGGCCGAACCGGAGGTAGTCTGGCACATCATCGAGGCGCTGGGAGCGGACAGCTACCAGGCGTGGGTCACGCTGGCCGGCAAACAGACCTTCGCTCCAACGCCGACCCCCGAACCGACGGTATATGTCCAGCCAACCTATACGCCATACCCGACGTACACGCCCTTCCCGACGCCCGTCAGCAAAGCCCCGTCGTCGGCCGGATCACAAGCTCCATCAGCGCAAGCGACGCCGGCGCCTACCGAGACGCCGCCGGGCGAGTTGCCGACCACCGGTGCAGCACAGCCAGGGAACTAAAGAAGATGCTTGTATCGAGTAGCGGAGCCCTTCCCTTCGACTGGGCTCAGGACAAGCGACAGGCTCAGGACGGGCGTACCGAGATGCTTGTATCGAGTAGCGGAGCCCTTCCCTTCGACTGGGCTCAGGACAAGCG
>JBHHXF010000336.1:0-4632 GCA_046756905.1 Anaerolineae bacterium
TTGTAGGTTGATACATTCCAGTCATCAGTGATCAGCACTGATGACTGTTTACTGATCACTGATGACTGTTTACTGACCACTGGCCCCTCACGCCAGGTGCAGCCGCCGGCCCACCCCGATGAGCCAGTCCCAGATCGGGTCCAGGAATCCGCCCCAGCGCACCACAGCGATTGCCGTGAGCGAGCCGAGGAGAGCGCCGGCCAGGATATCCGACGGGTAGTGCACGCCGCAGTACACGCGGCTGAGCGCGAACAGCGTCGCCAGCCCGAACATGACGAGGCCGGCCAGCCGATGGTGAAAATAGGCGGCCGTTGCCACTGCAAAGCCGACAGTCGCCGGGTTGCTGGGAAAAGAAGAGTCCGACGGCTTGTAGAAGCAGCGAACTACGTCCAGCGCGACAAAGGGACGCGGCCGGAAGTACAGCAGGTTCATCCCCGTCAGCACGACGTTGGCCACCAACACAGCCAGCCCTATTCGGAAAAACATCTGTTGATACCGCGCCCGAACTGCCGGCTCGCCTGGTGCAAACCACAGAACCAGCAGGATTAGAGCCAGAGTCGTCAGCACAAAGTAGTCATTGACAAACAACCGGGCGGCCGCATCCAGGAACTCGTTGCGCCCTGCCAGATTGTTGACCAGGTAAAACAGTCTGACATCAAGTGACATGCTCACCTTCAACCATAACCCCGGCCGTCCAGCGTACCACTCGTTGGACGGCTTCGTCGTCTGTGCGCACTGTGGCGACTTCGGCGTTGCCGGCGGCGATGTCCCCCACCGCCACGGGATTCACCCGAAAGACTAGCAGGGCCGGCCGATTCTCCAACTGGAGCAGACGCTCCGACGCCGCCAGAGCTTCTGCCAGCCGGCGTCGCAGACCACCCCACTGCAGCGCCTGCCAGAATGTCGAACGCCGCAGAAGATCGAGACCCGTTGACTGCGGATCCAGAACAGGATCGATAGCTGTGACACCACCGACTGCCGAATCTGAAGCCGCTGCCCGCAGCGCCAGGTCGCCTCCGATGCCGACGCCGATCAACAAGATTCCCCGACCTTTGACATCCGAGCGGCTCTGCAGGTACGAGCAGGCTGCCGGCAGCCGGGCCAGCACCTCCGGATACTTCACCGGGCCGTCAGCGACCAGGTCAATGTTCACCACGACGCCACTTTGAGCCGCCAGGTGATCACTCAAACGAGCCAGTGGGAAATCGCCATCTGGGAGATCGGAAACGACTATAACCGCCGGCCCGCGGCCAGTGGCCCCAGATAGCCGCACCGTTCCCTGCCCCGGATCGAATCCTACTCGCTCGCCACCCGATTCAGGCTGGATGACCGTCTCGTGGTGCAATACGCTGACGAGACCCAGCGTCACGGCGGTTGCCAAGAGGGTGGAAAGGGCAAAAACAGTGAAGAGTTCCGCACCCGCCAGACCGGGCTGGAAGATCAGAGCTTGCACCGCCCCAAAAAACCAGAAGTATGCGCCGCCGAGGAGGGCAGCACCAAGGGCGTAACCCCACCGCCATCGCTGAGGGCCGGGCAGAGATAAGCCGGCCCAGTGATACCGCGCCGCGATCAATTGAAGAACCCCGAGAACAGCGACAAAGGTAAACAGCAAGTACCGTTGTAGCATCCCGGGGGGGAAGAAATGTAACATGCTCTTGCAGGTCGTCGACGTTGAACTATGTGACTGGCGTGCGCTCCCGCTAATCCAACTATCAGTACTTGGGAAAACTGAACGCTAACCCTCCCGCAGGTTGTCGATTAGACGCCAAGATCGGTTTGGAGCGCGTGTTGCATGACATAATCAAAACCTGCGGGAGGGTGATCAAAGGAAATTCCCAAGTACTGACTATAGCACAAAGCAAGCTCACTGGCAAGACAAATCGCAGTTGACAGCAGGGAGGTTTTGTGTTATCATAGTCTCACTCAGCGCGAGGAAAACGATGAACCACTGGATGAATTGTCAGTCGAATGAGACAGACCATTGCCCCAAGGCGATGTGTTGCGCCATGTCAGTTGATGGTGGTTACTTTTATTGCGAGTACGCCTATTTTTGGGCGTACTTTTTTATTTCTCCCCACGCTGAGAGGAGGGTACAAGTTTAGCATCTAGCACACATAGACACCCGAATCGCAAGCGTGGGAAACCGAAAGGTCCCACGCTTTTTTGTTTGCTGACTGGAGGTGATTCAATGAGCATGATGTGCCGGGGCGTCCGAGGGGCCACCATCGTTCAGGAGAATTCCCGAGAGGCCATTCTGGCCGGTACGCGTGAATTGCTACAGCAAATGGTCGATGCCAATGAGATCGACCCGGACGACGTTGCCAGCGCCATCTTCACCACCACTCCTGATCTCGATGCCGAGTTTCCGGCGGTGGCCGCCCGGCAGATCGGTTGGCACGACCAGGCCCTGATGTGCGGGCATGAGATCGCTGTCCCCGATGCGCTGCACAAGTGCATTCGCGTCCTGATCCACTGGAACACAACCAAGCAACAAGACGAGATCAAACATGTGTACATCAACGGGGCTGAGAGACTGAGACCAGATCGAGAGTTAGGAAAACCAAGGGGCTCTAACAAGAATTGAGGGGAACTCAGGGTCTGTTCAGGTTGGGTTCCCACCAGGTCCAGATCGCAGGGAAAGGAGACTGAAATGATCACCTACATGCCAATTCATCGTGGAACTACGCGTGAAACGCGAACCCAGGGGGAAGATCCCTCACACTTTAGCCATGTTGTCTCGTAGCCCCTCTGCAAACGGTTATGGAACAAACGGATATCGAGGAGGAACGAAAGGAAAACATGCGATGATTATAGTCATGCGCCAGGGCGCAACGAGCAAGGAGATCGGGGACGTCATCAAACGGGTGCAAGACCTGGACTATCAGGTGCACCTCTCCAAAGGTGTGGAACGCACCATCATCGGCATTATCGGCGATGAGCGACCACTCACGGTACAGCCGCTCGAGCGCTTTCCTGGGGTCGAGGCAGTCGTTCCGATTCTGAAGCCGTTCAAGCTCGCCAGTCGCGACTTCCACCCAGATGGCAGCGTCATCGCCATCAACGGTACGCAGATTGGAAATCAGGAGGTTGTGGTGATGGCCGGCCCCTGCTCCGTCGAGAGCTGGGATCAGCTTCAGACAACCGCTCGGGCGGTGAGAGAGGCCGGCGCCAAAGTGTTGCGCGGCGGAGCGTTCAAACCGCGAACGTCGCCCTACAGCTTCCAGGGTCTGGGCGAAGAGGGGCTGAGGATGCTGCGGGCTGCCGGCGACGAGACTGGCCTGCTCGTCGTCACTGAGTGCATGGCGCCGGAGCAAGTCGATCTGGTGTGTCGCTACGCCGACATCCTGCAGATTGGCGCTCGCAACATGCAGAACTACAATCTCCTGCACGCAGCCGGCGAGTCGGGCTACCCGGTTCTGCTCAAGCGAGGCTTCTCCTCGACAATTGATGAACTGTTGATGGCGGCTGAGTACATTCTCTCCCACGGCAACTACCAGGTGATGCTGTGCGAGCGCGGCATCCGCACCTTCGACAACAAGTACACGCGCAACACGCTGGATGTCGGCTCTGTGCCGGTGCTCAAACAACTCTCCCACCTGCCGGTGATTGTCGATCCGAGCCATTCGGTCGGCAAGTGGGACCTAGTGGATTCAGCGGCGCGGGCGGGCGTAGCAGCCGGCGCCGATGGGCTAATCATCGAAGTGCATCCCCAGCCGGACAAGGCCCTCTCGGACGGCGAGCAGTCTCTCCGGCCGGACAACTTCGTTGAGCTTATGCGACATGTCCGGCGTATCGCCGAGGCCGTGGACCGAACCGTGGCCGAGCCGGCGCAAGAGGAGATGCTCGTACCCGCGCTGTGATGAATGAACAGGAAGACAACTTTAGCCGCCTGCGAGATGCGAACTTCACCATCATCGGCCTGGGCTTGATGGGGGGTTCCCTTGGGTTGGCGCTGAAACAGCGCGGTCTTGGCCGGCGCGTGTGGGGAGTCAACCGGCGTCAGACAGTCATCGACCGCGCGGCGGAACTTGGGGCCATCGACGGGGGCACGACAGACGCCATCGCAGGTGTCGCAGATGCGGACATCGTCGTCCTGGCTACACCTGTGCGGGCCATCATCGAACTCCTCCAACTGATCGGCCCACATCTGAAGGCCGGCTGCCTTGTGATGGACCTGGGCAGTACTAAAAGCGACATCGTCCGGTCCATGGCATGTTTGCCGGCCGACGTGGAGCCTGTGGGAGGGCATCCCATGTGTGGCAAGGAGGTGGCCGGCATCTGGGCCGCTGAGGCATCGCTGTACGAAGGTGCTATCTTCCCGCTGACGCCACTGGAACGCACCGGTCAGGCGGCGCTGGCGCTGGCTGAGCGTCTGGTCGAGAGCATCGGCGCGACGCCGGTTGTCATCGACGCCCGCCGGCATGACCGCCTTGTAGCCGCCATCAGCCACCTACCGTATCTCACCGCCGTGATGCTGGTGTCCGCCGCTGCCGAGGTGGCCGCCGAGGACGCGCTGGCCTGGCCGCTGGCCGCATCGGGCTTCCGGGACACAAGCCGGCTGGCCGCCAGCGACGTCACCATGATGCACGACATCCTCGTCACGAACCGGGAGCACGTCGGCGAGATGTTGCA
>JBHHXF010000337.1:0-4631 GCA_046756905.1 Anaerolineae bacterium
ATCTCGTGGCTCATGTTGGCCAGGAATTCAGACTTCACACGAGCTCCTTCCAGAGCCTGATCGCGCGCCAGGGCAAGTTCGGCCGTGCGCTCATCGACCCGTCTCTCCAGGGATTGGGCCAACTCAGCTAACTCGGCCTCACGCTGCTGGATTGCGCCGGCCATGGTGTTGAACGTGTCCCCCAGTTGACCGAGCTCGTTGCGTCGGGCTTCCATGAATTCTAATTGCATGCGTTCGGCCAGGAGAACTTCGTGCTGAACCCTGTTCGCTCTCTCTAATGCAGCGTTTCCGATGTTGGTGGTGATGAGTGAAACAACGCTCACCAGTAATGCCAGCGCCATAAGAATTCCAAACCCGACTCTCAGTTTGTTGCCGATGCTCAGGTCATTGAACCGCTTGTGGGACATGTTGCCTTTCCTTCAGTGATCAAAGACACGTGCCAGGCAATCGTTCAGTTTTGCTCTTATGGCTTAGCGTAGCAGCAGACCTGGTTGCGTCCTTGACGCTTGGCACAGTACAGTGCCTCGTCGGCCTGTTGCAGGAGTGTGTCCAGGGGTTGAGGTTCTGTGGGGGCCATGCTGGTCACGCCCAGGCTCACCTGTACGTGCAGACGCCGGCCATCCGGCAGCGGGAGAGCCGCCGCCGCCACAGCCGCTCGTACGCGCTCGGCTATGTCGCTCGCCTCCGCCAGCGTAGCCCCCGGCAATACCAGCAAGAACTCCTCGCCGCCCCAGCGCCCGGCCCAGTCGTAAGGTCGTTTGTTGTGGGCGATGGTGTCGGCCACCAGGCGCAGCGTCTGATCCCCCACATGATGCCCGTGCTGGTCGTTCACGGCCTTGAAGTGATCGACATCGAGTAGTACCAGGCTCATTGGCTCCGCTTCGCGTTCCGCCCGTTTCATCTCCGCTTCAATGTGCTCGTAGAGCGCCCGCCGGTTCAGCAGCCCAGTCAGATTGTCGTACGTCGCCAGCACCTCCATCTGATCCCGGGCTTCGCGCAGGCGTGTCTCCAGATCCAGGATGCGCTTGCCGATGGCGATTCTTGCCTGCAATTCGCTGGGGTCGAAGGGTTTGGTCAGGTAGTCGTCGGCGCCGGCCTCCAATCCTATCACCACATCCTCCTTACTGTCCTTCGATGTCAGCAGGATGACGTACGTGTAGGCTGGAAAGTCGGCAGACCGAATCCGGCGGATCAACTCGGGGCCGTCCAGCTTGGGCATCATCCAGTCGGTGATCACAAACCGGACGGAATCAGACCGGAGCAAATCCCACGCGGCCTGGCCGTCCTCGACAGCCAACGCCTTGTGGCCGGCATGGGTAAGAGCGGTCTGAAGGAGCCGGCGCATGAACGGGTCATCGTCGGCGATCAGAATTCTCATGGTGTGAATTATATCATACAGGTATGACCGGCCATGCGGCGATGGCGTGAAAATACTGTGAAACAGTGCCAGACGGCATGGTTGGCGCGGCAGAGGAGAGGCCGGCAGCCGACTTATCGCAGCAAACTTTCATCTATCCTTCACGCAACACTGCCCTCAGCGCCGTGGAATTATGCTATACTACCCGAAAGTAAAAAAGGCAACCAATGTAACAAACGTTTACCGACCAGATCAAGGGAAGGCTGCTCCATGAGAGATCATACCAGGCTCTTGACAACCGGCGATGTGGCACAGTACTGCGGCGCATCGCGGATGGGTGTGCTACGCTGGATCCGTCAAGGCAAGCTGAAGGCATACACGACTCCCGGAGGGCACTACCGGATTCAGCTTGCCGACTTTCGCGATTTTCTCGAACGGTTCGATATCCCCGTGGACGAGTCTTTCTTCGCGGAATTTACCAACCGCGTCCTGGTCGTGACCAGCGATGTGGCAACCCTTGGATCTATCGTCGAGACGCTGAGCGCCATGCCGGAAGGATATGAAATCGAGGTGGCTCTCGATGGTGCCTCTGCCACCGACAAGCTCGCCCACGTGAACCCGGCCCTGGTGATTCTTGACAGCACTGCGTCAGAGGTTGATCCTGTGGATCTGGCCCGGCAGCTCGAGACCGGCCCCGACGGGCGGAGCCGGCCTGTCCTGATCCTGACATCGTCGGCCATGAAGCGAAGGGGCAACGGGCAGCGGGATGACGCCATCACACCGGACCAGGACTGTTTCCAGCAGATGCCGCTGGACGTCGAGGAACTACAGTCCACAGTGCGCCGGCTGCTGGCAGCGTAACCGGACACGGACATGCACAGTGAGAGTTCGGCGAAGGTCACTTGTTCGGCGAAGGTCTCACGACCGAGCCGAGCGGGGCGGCGGTCAGGAGACCTTGCCCAACGGTAGGATGAGCCGAGCGGGGCGGCGGTCAGGAGACCTTGCCCAACGGTAGGATGACTCAATCTGACGGAAGGGGAGACGACATGAGAGGCAAGGTGCGATTGGACTTACAATCTCGCCCGCAGCGGGTGGTGCTTATCCTGGGGCCCTGGCTCGCGTACGCGCTGGCGTTTGCCCCGCTTCATCGCGTGATGGGGGCAGGCGCTGGCGCACTGGCCGCGATACCCGTGGTCGTAGTCGCCTGGCTCATGGGGATAGGGGGTGCATTGCTCGCTGCCGTCCTCGTCGTGCTGCTGAACACCGTCCTCTTCAATCTGGCCGGCCTGCACGGCTGGGACGCGATTCTGCAGGCTGGCGGCGGACCGGGAACGATTGCTCTGGTGCTGATCGGGCTGGGAGTTGGCCGGCTGCGCGACCTGCGCGAGCGGGCAAACATTGAGATCGCCAGGCGCAACCAGGTGGAGGAGGCGCTCCGGACGAGTGAAGCACGCCTGCGCACGCTTGTCTCCAACGTGCCGGTCATCCTTTTCGCCGTGGATCGCTCCGGGGTGTTCACGTTGTCCGAGGGCAAAGGTCTGGAGGCACTCGGTGCGCAGCCGGGCGAGGTGGTAGGGCGCGCTATTTCTGACGTTTACCACAGCAGGCCACAGATCGTCGAAGCGGTAGACCGGGCACTGGCCGGCGAAGAGGTCACGTCAACCACCGAACTGGCGGGGTTGACCTTCGAGGCCACCTATACACCCGTCCGTGGCGATGACGGCGCGATCACCGGCGTGATTGGCGTCGCGATTGACGTGACCGAACGCAAGCGCCAACAGGCCGAGGTCGAGGCGGCGCGGACCTACCTGCAGACGCTTCAGGAAAGTAACCCTGACTGCATTGTCGCTACGGATGAAAAGGGACGGATCGTGGTCTTCAACCCTGGAGCTGAGGAACTGCTGGGCTACGCGGCGGAGGAGGTAGTCGGCCAGCCTGTCGAGCAGCTCTATCCAAGCCGGGAAGCGGCGAAAGCAGTCATGCGGGCGATGCGCGCTGCCAACGGTCGCACACGCAACCTGGAGACCCTGCTCCGTCACCAAGGTGGTCGGGATATTCCGGTGCTGCTTTCGGCTGCTATTCTACGAGGCGTCGATGGGAAGGAACAGGGCACTGTCGGGTACGCCAAGGATCTCACCGAACGCAAGCGCATGGAGGAAGAGTTCCGGAAGGCGCGGGATAAGGCACAACGGTACCTGGATATCGCTGGAGTTATGCTCGTAGCCCTGGACGAGAAGGGGGAGATCACCCTGATCAATCAGAAGGGATGCGCCATCCTGGGATACGAGGAAAGAGAGCTGATCGGCACGAACTGGTTCGACATGTGCCTGCCAGAGCGAATCAGGGAGGAAGTATGGTCCGTTTTTGTGAGGTTGATGGCGGGAGATGTAGAACCAGTCGAACACTATGAAAACCCGGTTCTGACGAGGTCTGGGGAGGAAAGGATCATCGCCTGGCACAACACTGTGTTGACAGATAGCACCGGCAACATTATTGGCGCATTGAGCTCAGGCGAGGACATCACCGAACGTAAGCAGACGGAGGCTGCCCTACGGGAAAGCGAAGAGCGTTTCCGGAGTCTTGCCCAAACAGCGACCGACGGCATTATCACCATCGGTGCCGATTCGCGCATTCGTGTCTTCAACAAAGCCGCTGAGCTCATCTTTGGCTTTTCCGCTGAGGAGGCGGTCGGTCAACATATCTCAATGCTTATCCCCGAGGAATATGGGAGTCGACACACGGCTGCCATCGAGCGCTACTTGAACACCCGACAACCCAGAGTCATCGGGAAAACGGTGGAATTAAAGGGTTTGCGCAAAGGGGGGGAAATATTTCCTATCGAGCTGTCGCTGTCCGAGGCAACTGTTGGAGGCGAAACCACCTTCACGGGTATCCTTCGCGATGTCACCGAGCGCAAGCGGACAGAAAATGAATTGCGCGAATCAAGGGCCTGGCTGCAAGAAATCGTCAGGTCTATTGATGACTTATTGGTTGTGTATGATCGGGATGGGCGTTACGTTGATGTCATGACGCGTCACTCGGGCCTGTTGTTCATGCCCGCCGACGAGCTAATCGGACGGACTGTGACTGAGCTGTTGCCGGCCCAGCTCGCGGACAAGTTCGTGTTGGCTATCCAAGCCATACTGGATCATGGCACGCCCCAGGAGATTGAGTACTCGTTACCGGTTGAGGGGGGCGTACACTGGTTTCGAGCGCGTGGTCTGCCGTTGTCTGGGACGCAGCACGGGAATGAGATGACGCTGTGGGCGATTTC
>JBHHXF010000338.1:0-4619 GCA_046756905.1 Anaerolineae bacterium
CCGATCTGCTAACCCGCACCCCTCGATACGCTGCCTCACCTCGTTCGCAGCTACTCGGGGTGCTCGATGAATTACGCCCTGAACGCCTACCTCAGGGGATCTTGGAGGAACTTGGCAGAACTGGGGGGGAACTGGGAGGAACTCAGGGGAACCGGGAACTCGGAAGATCTCAGGGAGTTGTGGTGAAAATGGTTGTGCAATGCTCCGCTGGCGGTGTGGTGGTGCGCCGGCGTGATGAGCAGCTTGAAATAGCTCTGATTCTGGTCGGCAGCCAGGAAGAGAAGCGCTGGCAACTCTCCAAGGGCTGGCTGGAGAAGGGAGAGGATAGTGCTACGGCGGCTGGTAGGCAATGGAATCTAGCGCGAACAAGGTGGCTAGCCAAGCCGCCCTACGGAAAGAATTGACGGAAGGCCGGCGGGAGCCGGCGGAAATCCAGCTCGTCGTGGACGGGGCCGGGCACAGGCATCGAGTTGTAGGTGTTCCAGAATAGGATGCGCTTGTCCTGGAATTCGGGCCGGCCCACCGCGTCTATCAATGCCGCCAGCGTCTTGCCCGTGTAGACGAACTCCAGCTTGATGCCTTCGTCCTCGGCCATGAGGCCGATGGCCCGCTTCGCTTCAGGTGTCGGGTAGGCGTAGCCCTGGCCCAGGTAGCCGTGCCAGATGGTCACATCCTCGGCCACGACGCGGGGAGCGCTGGCGACCTCCGGCTCATGCCGGCCCAGCAGCGACAGGGTGTCGTTCGCCAGCTTCGCGATCGATTCGGCCTTTATCTGCACCTGATCGCTCACGCGCACGCCGATTACTTTGGTTCGTAGGCCCGTCAAGCGAAGGCCGGCTTCCAGGCCGGCCATGGTGCCGTTGGATCCCACGGCGACGAAGATGAAGTCTGGTTCGGGTAGCTCGCCGGCCCGCACCTGCTCCTCCAGTTCAAGCGCCGCATTGACATAGCCGATGGCCCCGCGAGGCGTCGAGCCGCCGGGCATGATGAGGTAGGGGAACTGCCGGCGGAGGGGGTGGCAGTGTAGCAGCCACTGCCAGGCTCCCAGGGCGGCCGCTCTGCGGCGCGTGCCGGCGTAGCACAGTTTGGCGCCGTGGGCGTGGCACAGCAGCAGGTTTGTGCGCGTTTCGTCCCGCACTGGCTCATCGACCAGGATCAGAACTGTCTCCAGGCCCAGCTTGCCGGCGCAGATGGTCGTCGCCAGCCCGTGATGCGTTCCCAGCGTGCCGAAGGTGATCACCGTGCGCGCTCCTTGGGCCAGCGCCTCGCCCAGCAGAAACTCCAGCTTGCGCGGCTTGTTGCCCCCGTACCACTGCCCGCCCTGATCGTCCCGCTTGATCCACAGCTCGCTGGCGCCCAATGCTCGCTCAAGGTTATTCAGGCGGTGGGCCGGCGTGGGCAGTTCCGTCAGCTTCGCCTTGGGCAGGGCCGGTCGAAGCGACGGAAAGCGTTGGAAGAGCGACAGGTCTGATTCTTTCATGAGTGGCTTCTCTCATCATCGGTCTGCTATTGTAGATGGCCGGCGTCGGATCGTCAAATCCCTTGACCGAGTTGCCGGCTTTGTGCTACACTAGCCGGCATGGTGGAGGAGACAAAAGAATGAAATATGTGGTAATAACCGGGGCCTCAACGGGGATTGGCCTGGCAGGGGCCGGGGAGTTGGCAGCACATGGCTACCATGTTTTTGGCAGCGTGCGAAAGGACGAGGATGGCAAGCGGGTTCAATCGGAGTTGGGCGACAGTTTTACACCGCTGCTTTTCGATGTGACAGATGAAGCGGCTGTTCAGGCAGCAGCCGTCGAAGTCGCGAAGGTGGTCGGGGAGACGGGTCTGGCTGGTCTGGTCAACAACGCGGGGATTGGCGTAGGCGGCCCCCTGATGCACTTGCCGCTTGACGACGTTCGTTACCAATTCGAGGTCAACGTCTTCGGCACGCTGGCGGTTACTCAGGCCTTCTTGCCTCTCTTGGGGGCACGGAAGAACGCGCCTCATCCTCCTGGCCGTATCGTGAACATCAGCTCAGTGGGGGGACAGGTGGCTGCCCCTTTTCTGGGGCCGTATGCCGCGTCCAAGCATGCTTTGGAGGCTCTTTCCCACAGTCTGCGTCGTGAGTTGCTGCTTTACGGCATCGACGTGATCATCATTGGACCGGGAGCCGTGAGTACGCCTATTTGGGACAAAGCAGCCCAACAGGACGCCACCCGTTTTGCGGAGACAGACTATTCCCCCATGCTAGCCAGATTCCAGAAGGGATTCGTTGAGGGTGGAAAGAAGGACGGTTTGCCCGTCGAGGTAATTGGCCGGGCAATTCGGGAGGCTCTGGAGAGCAGTCGTCCCAGAACCCGATACACATTTGTTCGCAGCCGGCTAAGGGGCTGGCTTGTACCCCGCTACCTGCCCGACCGCTGGTTGGACCGCCTTGTCGGAAAGCAATTGGGGCTCCTGTGAGCGTTGACTACGACGAAATAGCTTCGGAGTACGCGTGGCACCGCCGGGTTCATCCGGAGGTTCTGAGAAGTCTTGTCTTGGCCAGCAGAGATGGAGGTGCCTCCACGGTGCTGGAAGTGGGGTGTGGAACTGGCAACTACATTGTTGCTCTAGAGTCGCTTGCCGGCTGTTCCTGCTGGGGCATTGATCCGTCGGAAGAGATGTTGTCGAGAGCCAGAGAACGATCAGGGAACACCAGTTTTCAGCCTGGCCGGGCTGAACGACTTGATTTCCCAGAAAGCTTCTTTGACCTCGTGTTTTCCGTGGATGTCATTCACCACGTCAGCAACCGTCGTACGTACTTCCGAGAGGCATACCGGGTGCTGAAAGCGGGCGGGACCATATGTACCGTCACCGACTCCGAATGGATCATTCGTCACCGCGAACCACTGGCCGCCTACTTCCCGGAGACGGTTGAGGTAGATCTGGACAGATACCCTCGCATCAGTGAACTCCGAGACATCATGCATCGAGTCGGGTTTGGCCAGGTCGCAGAGACCTCGGTGGAATTCACTCGCCATCTAACGGACATACGACCATACAGCGACAAAGCGTTCTCGTCGCTTCACCTGATTTCGGAAGAGGGCTTCCACAGAGGGATTAGGCGCATGGAGCGGGGCCTTCGCAACGGGCCGATTCCACAGGTGTCTCGGTATCTTTTGTTGTGGGGAACCAGGCAACCGTAGTAAATGGTCAATTGTGAATGGTCAATGGCCAATTGTTAATGAACCAGAGGCGGAATTGCTACAGGAAACTTGGTGAACGATGGGAATTCTAATTAACAACGGCACGTTGGTCACGGAAGCCGGCTCCGTGCTGGCCGACCTGAGAATCGAAGACGAAACGATCCAATCCCTGGGCGCCGGCCTGCCCACTCACCCCGACGACCAGATCATCGATGCCCAGGGCTGCTACGTGATGCCGGGCATGATCGATCCCCACGTCCACTTCCGGCTGCGCGTCGGCGACTACCTGACGGTGGACGATTTCGCGGCCGGCACGCGCTCGGCGGCGTGCGGCGGCGTTACCACCATCATCGACTTCGTCAGTGAGCACGTTCAGGATTCGCTGCTGAAGGGCTTGGATGAGCGGTTGGCGGAGATGGAGGGGCAACTACACATCGATGCCGGCCTACACATGACCATCGTGAATCTCACCCGAGGCCAGGACGCCGAACTGGCCCAAGTCGCCGGGCGCGGTGTCACCAGCATCAAGGTGTACACCACCTACCGGCAAGGTGGCTTCTACTGCGACGACGACACCTGGTATTGCACCCTGGCCCTGGCCAACGAGCTGGGCATGTTGGTCATTGTCCACGCCGAAAACGATGCCATCGTCGAGGCGACGAAAGCCCGCTTTGTGGCCGCCGGCCAGTCCGATCTGGCGTACCATCCCGCCAGCCGGCCCGGCCTGGCGGAGCTGGAAGCCATTAACCGCGGTCTGTTCCTGGCGCGACAGGCCGGCGATGCGCCAATTTACTTCGTGCACATGTCCGCGGGACGGTCGCCGGCGCTGGTGGCTGCGGCTCGCATGCGGGGGCAGCCGGCCATGGGCGAAGCGTGCACGCACCACCTGCTGCTGAACGACTCGGACTATGCGCGGGAGCCGGCACGTTACTTCATGACGCCGCCGCTGCGCACGGTTGCTGACCAGGCGGGGTTGTGGGAGGCGCTGGAGCGCGGCCGGATCGACGCCATCGCCACCGACCACTGCGCCTACCCGCAGGCACGCCGGCTGGAGGACAACGACTTCCGCACGGCGTCGCCCGGCGTGCCCGGTGTCGAGACGCGGTTGATGCTGATGTACACCGCCGGCGTCACAACCGGGCGCATCTCGATCAACCGCCTGGTGCAGTTGCTGAGCACGAACTCGGCCCGTATCTTCGGCCTCTACCCGCGCAAGGGCACGCTGGCGCCGGGCGCCGACGCCGACGTGGTCATCTACGATCCGCGCGAAGCGTGGACGCTGACCGACGCCGATCTGCACAGCGAGGCCGGCTTCACCCCGTATGCCGGCATGACCATCCAGGGCCGCGTCCGCACCACCATCTCCCGTGGCCGCATCGTGTGGCACGCCGGCGAGTTTCGCGGCGATCCGGGGCATGGGCGGTTTCTGAAGCGCGACCGGTTTGA
>JBHHXF010000339.1:0-4614 GCA_046756905.1 Anaerolineae bacterium
CTGATACATGCCTGGAGAACTGGACTAACGGATCTCGGCGATGTCCGCGTCGGTCAGGCCGTAGAGTCGATAGACGATCTGATCGATGATCTCACGTGTGCGCGCTATGCGGCCCTCGACTCTGGCCAATTCATTGCGGTGAGCTATCATGAGTTGCAGGTCGACCCTCGGATCGAAGGCCGGCACCCGGGCCGCCTGGAGCTTTTGCCGGGTTGTACGGGTGTGGCCGCTGGGGAAAGAACGAGCGCCACTGAATTCATCGATTACCTCGAAGGCTAGCTCGTAGTAGCGGGCCTGATCGTTGGGCAACGACAGCCGGCGGGCTGTCACCCACTCGCGAGCGATTCGATTCCTTCCTGCTTCCTTCTGCCACAAGCGCCAATCGGCTTGCGGGTTGCGCTTTTTTAGCAGGACCTGGAGTTCCCAACCGCCGCCGGCCTCGGCCAGCCGCAGGCGATCGATGTCGTGGCGGACGCTTTGCATGGCATAGACTTCCGAAGTCTCCGAGACTTCGGAAGTCTGAGCGAAGGTGTCGCCGAATACGACGAAGGGGACGTCGCGGTCGAGGTGCTCAAAGGGGTCCAGACGGGCCTGCAAGTCCTGGCGGCGCATGTTTAGCTCCAGTGTCTGTTCCGCCAGCCAGGCCAGGAGGTCGTGAACGATGTCGGCGCGCTCTGGTTCTCTGTCGAGTTGATGCTGGACGAAGCCGATGATGCCGGCCAGGTTGTCTTGCGACGTGCAGAGGTTGTAGAGGCGCTTGCCTTTTTCGAGGAGGCCGGCGCGGGTGTCGGCCGGCGTGGTGAAATCGATGGGTCGGATCGGCAGTTCCTCGACGTTGGATTGGTTGGTCTGTGGGAAAACCTGCTTGTAGCCCGTGACCGTGGCGCGCAGGTACCACGACAGCAGCGAAGAGGACAGGACGGCGGCCAGGTAGCCGGCATGGACCTGGCAGCCAGAGTGCAGGTTCAGGTTGTAGACTGACTGGAGAGTCACGTACCCGGTCTGGTCGATGGTGCAGACGATGTTTCGCCCGGTTTTCACCATCACGATCTTGCCCGGCTGGTAGATGGAGTCCGCTTTGGTAACTTTGTGCTCTGCAATGCAGTGTGAGGGCGCCGGCGGGGCGAGCGGTGAGATGTCACTGCCAACCACGATGGGGATGTCGCCGGCTCCTTGCGCTGCGATGGGGCGAAGCTGTCGCCGGCCGGCTTCTTCGCCGCGAGAAACGGCGGCGAAGTCGCGCAGTGGCACGGCCTGTGCAGCGATGTGGCGGACGACCGCTCGCGTCTTCGAGTTGAGTTCCACCCACAGCCGGCGTTTAGGGACATTTGCGAGGGCTGCCAGGGGTACTGATCTGACGCGATGCCACGAATCATCCCGATATTGCCACACATCCAGCGTGTGATCGTGCGGGCGCGATTTCTCCCAGACGATGAGGGCTGTGCTGACTCCCTGATTGTGGAAAGTGTGCCCCAGGGGTGCAATGGCGTGAATACGGTACTCCGCCACGAGCCGGGTTCGCAGAGCTTCGCCTTCATCCCGCGCCAGCATAGCGTCCGGCACGATGAATCCATGCCGGCCATGCTGCTTCAACAGCCAGAAACTGCGCTCGTAGAACAGCCAGTAGAGGTCGTACTGTCCCGTCGCCAGCTTGTAATGACGGCGAAGGAATGGTTTCACTTCAGCGGGGATATGCTCGCCGAAAAGATAGGGTGGGTTGCCGATGATGACGTCGAAGCCGGCGCTGTTCGACTGGGGTGCGGGATCGAAGAAGACTTCGGGGAATTCCAATTCCCAGTGGAAGAAGCGGCGGCGCTGAGCGATGGTGCGTGCGTGCTGGACGACGTCGGCATACGGCGGCGCGTCCAGGTCGTCCTGCAATGCGTGTCTGACGAGCTGGCTCCACAGCGCACTGCCGATATGCAGCCCGAAGTGGCGGGCGGTCCAGATGTCTGCCAGCAGTCGATAACGCCTGGTGACTGCGCGCAGCTTGTCGTGGTAGAGGCGGTCGGCCTGGCGCACGTCGTCGGCCGTCTCGCTCCCCAGGGCCTGGATCTGTTCCATGAAGCCGGTCGCCGTCCGCATGGACCGGACAAACGCCTCGTCGTCGAGCATGGAGAGCTGGCCGAACTCGTGCTGTTCACGGCTTGGGCTGCTCGCCCGACGGCCATCGCCGAGGTGGAGATCAGCCATGCGCACACCGAGCAGACTGTCACCACAGCGCAGGTGATGGTCGAGGAAACTCAGCGGCTTGCCGTGGCCGGCGGTCAGGGACCACAGGCTGAGCTTGGACAGTTCGACGGCCAGGGGGTCCACGTCCACACCGAAGATGCAGGATTGAACGACGCGCCGTCGCCAGTAGGTCAGCTCTGACTCATCCCCCAGGTCGGCCATCGGTCCCAGACCCAGTGAGACGATGTAGCGGGCCATGAAGTCGGTTGCTTCGACGAGGAAATGGCCGCTGCCCATGGCCGGGTCGAGGATTTTAATCGCCAGGATGTCGTCGATCAAGGCTTGCCGGCTGGTGGTGATGCGATAGCTGCCGTCAGGTTGTCTGATGGTATGACGTTGGCGAACGTTGTCGAGGGTTGGCCCAACGGTCTGTTCGACGAGCCATTGGACGATGTGATCGGGCGTGTAGTAGCTGCCGGTGGATTTTCGTTCGCCTGGTAGGTGATGCTCCAGGAGGTGTTCGTATATGCTGCCCAGATGCCGGATTTCCAGATCGCGGTAGTCCACGAAGGTGATCTGTCGCGTGACGGGGTCCTCGGTCCGCGCGAGGAGGTCAATGGCCTGCCGCAAGTGGGTGTCGCCAACGCGGTTATGCTTCAGGAAGGGGTATCGTCCAAGGTCGAACAGGCCGCCGTAGTGGGCCGGCACGTTCAGGTCGGCGTTGCCGGCGTGGAGAACGCGCCACAGCCGGCGCAGGTAGCTCCATATCTCGTCCATGGACGACACCGCCGGCTTTTTCTGACGTAGGTCGTCGCCGACGCGGCGCGTCAGGGCGTGGAGGCTGTAGCTTTCGGTGTATGCTCGATTCTGGTTGACGGGCAACTGACGGCGGCTTTCGGCGTAGAGAATGAAAAGCAGCCAGTATAGCACGATGAGGCTGTTGTCGTAGACGGCTTTGAGCGTGTCCGGCGTTGGTTTGAGGGCGTTGGCAGGAAAGCTGAGGAAGCCCTGTGCCAGCAGTTGTAACGCTTCGGCGGCCTGCTGTTTTAGGCGCTGACTCATGATGTGTTTGTGTCCGTGAGCCGCTGTCAGCATGTTATTTTGCCAACACGGATTGTCCGTGAAGGCCTCGCGTCGGAAGAAAAGGTAGAAGTACTTGAATGCGTCGACAGGCCCAATGCCATTCCATTTCGCTGTCTCTCCGCTTATTGTCTGCTCGATGAGGGCCGGCAGATCTATTTCGTAGCAGGCATCGGTTTCGCCGGCAGTTTCTCGATGATAGAGCCGCCAACACCGGCCGTTGGTCAGGATACCCCAGCGCAGACCAGCGCGCCGCATGTGCGTTCGGAGTTGGCCGGCCGGATTGATGTTGCCGGGGATGTAAGACGTGTCCTGTTCCACCGGTGCGGGCTGATCCAGCGGGCTGTCCCAGGCCCGGCTGTGAACCACGACCACGCTGCTTTTCGGATCGCCAGCATGAATGATGAAGGCCGGCGCACGGGCGCCGTTTGCGGCAGGTGCAAAGCGGATCGAGGGGTGGGTCCCCAGGAGCCGAAGACGCATGGAGGGGACATGGTGTCCCAAGGCCTGGAGAACTGGTCGCACCCATTCGGATTCGGTGTGCGCCGCATCGCCAGGGCGTGGTGTGAATCGCTCCCAGATGGCTGTCAGCGTCTGGAGAGACACTTCGACATCGATTGCCTGCCAGTCGGGGAGTGCCGGCAACTGATGCGTCAGGTGATGGTCCGAGAACAGGAAGTTGTTTCGGTGTGTTTCAGTCATTGGTCGGTGGCAGGGTGTCTATGAGTGAGTCGGGTGGACCACTCAGCCGGAAGTCCAGGTGTGATCGTGTGGTTGCTTGGGCAGGGTCGGGCAGGGTATCAACCGAGTCCCTGGCTACCAGACAACTCGACCATGTGACTATCTGACTATGCAGTTGTAGGGATCTACTATATATTGTACCATAGAACGCGAAATTATGCAACCCCTAGTGGTTGGCATATCCGGCCCAGATTTTGACCAATTTCCAACCTGAAATCAACTCATGGTGGGGTATAATGATGCGTGCTCGCCTGGTATCATTTGAGCGCAAGAAGGAGAAGAGTTGTGTCCCCGGAAACCCGCCCTGAGCCTGGTCGCCTTGCAGTGGCCGGCGTTGTGCTGGACGTCGAAGTGTGTGAAGTCGAAGTCGATGGTGAGGTTCATCATTTGACGCCGAAGGAGTGCCGGCTGCTGGCTGCTCTCATGGAGCATGCCGGGCAGGTGTTGACGCGTGAGTTTCTGATGGAGAGGGTGTGGGAGACGACTTACGCCGAGGACACTCGGACGCTGGAGGTGCATATTTCATGGCTGCGGGCGAAGATTGAGGTGGACCGGAGTCATCCGCAGCGGATTCATACGGTGCGCAAGGTGGGGTATCGGTTTGTGGGGTAGGGGCTGTCA
>JBHHXF010000340.1:0-4614 GCA_046756905.1 Anaerolineae bacterium
CCAGCCACCCAGCCATCCAGCCACCCAGCATCAAACATCAATCCCCGCCGGCTGGTGTGCTGTGATCTCCCGCCAGAGCAGCAGATCCTCACGCGAGAATGTCCGCAGCGACGCCAGGGCTGCCAGGTAGATCAACGCGCCGGCCAACACCGAAACCCACAGTGGCTGGTCGCGCAGCACGACAAGGCCGGCCAGCATCGCTGCCGCCGCCAGCGCCGGCCGCGGCAGCAGCGGCAGCGGGTTGAACCGGTGGACGTGGCGCAACACATACTGCGCAATCACGGCGAACAGCACCGATGTCGAGATCACACGGGCCACGGCCGAGCCGGCAGCCCCCCAGCGGGGAATCAGCAGCACGTTCAGCACCACGTTGATCGTCAGCGTCGTGAGCAGGATCGCCGCAATGACCCGCTGCCGATCGCTCACCACCAGCAGGCGAGCGTTGGGTATGTTCACGAAGATCAGAAACAACGACCAGACCAGGATTTGCAGCACCGGAGCACTGGCCGCGAACTCCCTCCCAAAGGCCAGCGTCACGATGTCCAGCCCAAGTATTGTCACACCGACGGCCACCGGAAGGCCGGCCAGGAGCAAGTACTTGAGCGACTGAACGTGCAGCCGATCCAGGGCCGCCGGGGCCGTGGCATACAGCCGCGACATCACCGGAAACACTGCTGTCTGAAAGGCGAAAGGGACCAACAGCAGCGCACTGACGACCGTGCTGGCTGCGCCGTAGAGGCCCACCTGATGTTCGTCCCGCATTCGGGAGAGGAGTATGACGTCCAGTTGGTTTTCCAGGATGAAGAACATCCCGATGAGCAGGAACGGCAGGCCGGCGCGAAGCTGCCGGCGGCTGAAAGCCCAATCAATCTTCCACGCTGGGCGAAACAGGCGCGTCCGGATCAGGTATGCCAGCAAGGCCAGCGTGCTCAGGCTGGCCAACAGCAGCCCTATGGCCACACCTTCAAGCCCCAGCCCACTGACGAGGGCCAGCACGCCGGCGACGACCCGAACACTGCCGTTCAGCAGCGAAGACACAGCCAGGTAGCCCATGCGTTCATGGGCCATGAACACACTCTGACAGATGTTGATCAGGCTGTCGGGCAGAATCGTCAGGCCGAGAAGCAAGATGACTCGCGACGTGTAGGGTGCATATCCCAGCAGAACGACCACAGCGTAGAGGATCGCCGTCATCAGGCCGGCTAATAGCGCCCGGACCACCAGGAAATTCACCGCGAACTGGTTAGCCCGCTGCGGGGCCATAGCCACGTCGCGCGTCAGCAGTTGGTCCAGTCCCCAGTACGACACGCGCCCGAAGAGCGTGGCAAAGCTGACCGCCAGAAAGTAGACGCCGGCTTCCTTCACGCCTAATTGGCGCGACACCCAGACCACGATCAGCGCCG
The DNA here is from genome assembly GCA_046756905.1 of Anaerolineae bacterium. GTDB lineage: Bacteria > Chloroflexota > Anaerolineae > Epilineales > JAANWY01 > JBHHTZ01. The sequence continues at coordinate 1,404 of JBHHXF010000340.1, forward strand.
CGCTGAGGCGCTGTACGACGTCGGCTGCTAGAGCGAAGAAGTAGTTCTCAAGGAATCGCCGCATTTGAGCCTTCCTGCTGCAGGCGGTTGAAACCGCGCCTACCCTTGCGAAGCGGCGTCCTGAGGTCCCTCCCGAGCCTGTCGAGGGGCCTGGCGAAGGATCGCCCTTCGGCGACTCGAAACTCAACCGGCGAAGGCCGGTTTCGCAAGTGTTGCCGCGAATTCATTCGCCAGGCGCGAAGTGGCTGAGTGGTATCTGCGTCGGCAAATCGTGTCTGCGCCAGAGTCTGGGCGCAACCTGTGGGAGGGTTCATTACTACACTCTACTTCCGCAGGACATAAACAGCGTGGCTGGTGAACATCTCTTGCAGCCCTGGCAGTCGTGTCAGTGCCTGAACAAGCCCGTGGTACGCAGGCCGGCGACGCCAGCCCGGTCCGTGGTAGGCTTTTCGCACCACTTGCAGCGGCGCGGCTGCCAGCATCGCTTCAAACCTACGCAGTGTCATCTTGTTGATGTGTGGCAAAGTCTGGCGACCGCGCAGGTCCAGGCGGGCTTCCGGCATCAACTGGCGATTCACATGGAGCCTCTGCTCCAACGTCGCGGCCACACTGATCAGCGTCTGCTCCGAGAAAATCACCTGAGCCCAGGGTAGGACAATCCAGTTGTTGAGATGCGCGCCCCAGGGCGCGTAGTAGGGCGGAAAGCTGATGAACATACGTCCCCCAGGCCGCGTGACGCGCGCCACCTCCCTGAGAGCCGGCAAGGGCCGCTGGATGTGTTCGAATGTTTCGTTGGAAATGACCACCTCGAACGCATCATCGTCGAAGGGAAGCCGCGCCGCATCGGCCACCACGAACCGCAGGCCGGCCTCGGCCCCCCGACGCACAGAGAAGGCGCGGGCCGCAGCGCTGAAATCCGGCCGGATGTCCACCGTTGTAATGGAGGCCGGCCCCTGTTGCTGGTAGTAGACCAACTTGCCGCCAAAGCCGGTCCCCAGGTCCAGCACGTGACGCCCCCGCAGATCGAATTCCGGGCCGTAGGTGCGCGTCACGCCGGCCGCGCGCGAATACTCCCACTCGGAGAAGCGGTTCGCGTCTTCCTTGGCCGTGACCATTTCGGAGCTGAGACGGGGTGCGAACCGGTTCAGCGCGAGAAGCACGGCCTCGCCCGTTCGGGACATCAAGATTCCCCCAGCACGCGATCTGGAGCACGCCGGAGCAGCCGAACGCCGTCCACCAGCCCGCGCAGGTACGCTGACATCACGTCCCAGCGGCGATGCTGCGTGGCCAGGACGAGCTTCTTGGCTGCCACCCCCAGCCGGTAGATGATGATGACCGGCAGGAGTAGCAGTGGCGTGTGCTTGGCGAAGAAGAGCACGCTCCCACGGGCCAGGTGGTACTGCTGAGAGGGGCTGCCTTCGCCGGTGCTCGCCGATACCTTGTGCCACATTCGGGCCGCTGGGACGGCCAAAAGCCGATAGCCGGCCTCCTGTACGCGCCGGCACAGGTCGGCATCCTCATAGTACATGAAAAAGCGCTCGTCAAACAAACCCACTTCCTCCAACACAGACCGGCGGATCAGCAGCCCGGCTCCGTACAGCCGATCCACCTCGTATGGCACGCCATCGTCGGGCTGATCAACCGGCAGTTGTGCTGACAAGGTGACGGGACGCTGCCGATAGCCGGCCGACCATACATGATCCGGCTCGTCGAAGCGATAGACGACCGGGCCGAGCAAGCCGGCATCCCTGCGCCTCTCCGCCACTTCGATGAGCCGTTCGAGCATGTCCGGCGCTACAACGGCGTCGTTGTTGACCAACAGCACGTAGTCCGCGCCGGCTTCCAGTGCCCGCCGCAATCCCACGTTGCAGCCGGCCGCAAACCCCCGATTCTCTGGCAACGATACAACGTCTACGTCCGGGAACTGCGCCTTGACCGCCTCAGTCGTGCCGTCGGTCGAGCCGTTGTCAACCAGGATGACGTTCATGTTGCCGGCCGGGGATTGCATCATCGTGCGGAGCGACGACAGGCACTCCAACGTGTCCTCACGACGATTCCAATTCACCACGACCGTAGCAACATGAAGCTCAACGCTCGTGGCCTGATACGCAATCTGCAATCTGCAATCTGCAATCTGCAATCTGCTCTGTTGGGCCGCACCCGCGCACCAAGCCAGCTTGGCCAGGAAAATGGCCGGCGCTGTGCACCAATAGCGGCGCAGTTCGGCGTCCGCGATGAAAATGCGGGCCGTGACGCCCACCGCCAGGACAGGCGAGAGGGCAAGCATGAGCGCCGGCTGTCGCAGGAAGGCCGGCAGGTCCAGCAGATCGCCGTACTCTGGCCGCATGCGCGGCGTGTAGCGCCCAAAATCTCGCGCGTGGCGCAGCAAAGCGGACAGGCTCTGCCTTGGCGGGTGGTGGTGGACCACGGCCCGAGGCTCGAAGTAGAGGCGGTGTCCGGCCCGGCGTAGCCGCAGACAGAGGTCGGTGTCCTCGCCGGTTGGCCGGGGATAGCGCTCGTCGAAGCCGCCCACAGCTTCCAGGACCTGCCGGCGCGCGCTGAAGTTCAGGCTTGGCAGATGAAGCCGTTCGCCGGGCGCGCGAGAAGGCAGAAATCGGTAGAAGGTGCTGATGTTGTCTGCCAGCGTCCAATAGTTGTCGGCGTCAAATGCGACGGAGCCGCCGACGACGGTTCGGTCTTGTTTCTCATCGTAAGCTGCCATCAGATTTGCCACCCAATATGGATGCGCTATGCAGTCCGCGTCTGTGAAAGCGACAACCTCGCCAACGGCCTGGGACAGCCCCTGATTGCGGGCGACCGCCGGCGCTGCCGGCTGGCCGGTATCGATGAACCGGACCAGTTCATCCTCGCGCACCAGGCCATGCCGATCTCGTCCCACCACAATCACTTCCACCTGGCTCATCTCAAACGCCTGCTTGCGGATGGACTGCAACGTCTGATCGATGATGGGCGAGTGAAGATTGGGTATTACAATGGATATACGTTTCGTCATCATAGAAGTCCGTAGGGGCGAGGCAGGTCGGAGTGGAAGTTCATGGGCACTAAGAAACTACTCTCCGACCTGCCTCGCCCCTACTCTCCGACCTGCCTCGCCCCTACTGCCTCGCCCCCCTACCATCTCATGCAGGTGCCTGGCAGCCAGGGCGCCCAGCGCAGTCGGCGTGTAGTGGGCCTGGTACTCGCGATAGCC
>JBHHXF010000341.1:0-4601 GCA_046756905.1 Anaerolineae bacterium
ATCGCCGACCGGACCCTGAACATGCGATTCGAGAACTGGGATTGGGATAGCGGCGTCGCCATGTACGGCATGATGAAAGCATGGCAGGCGACGGGCGACCAGCGCTACTTCGACTACGTGCAGGCGTGGGTGGATGGGTTCATCGCGCGTGGCCTGCCGGCCATCACCCATCCCAACCAGGCCACGCCCGGCATTGCCACCATGATGCTGTACGAGGCCACCGGCGAGGAGAAATACCTGGCCGCCGGCCAACAGATGGCCACCTACCTGCTGAACGCCGCACCTCGGGCCGCCGACGGCGCGTTCTACCACTACCAAGACCAACTGTGGGTAGACACCCTGATCGTGACCGTTCCCTTCCTCAGCCGATTTGGGCGCATCACCGGCGATTCGCGCTACACCGAGGAGGCCGTCCAGCAGTTCCGGCTCCACGCGCAGCACCTCCAGGACCCCGAGACCGGCATCTTCTTCCACGGCTGGGACGAGAGCGAGGACAGCCACATGTCCGGCGCGTTCTGGCAGCGCGGCAACGGTTGGGCCATGGCCGCCGGCGTCGAACTCCTGGACCAACTGCCGGCTGACCACCCCGCCCGCGCCGAGATCCAGGACATCCTGCGCAGCCAGGCCGAAGGGTTGCTCTCACTGCAAGACCCATCCGGCCTATGGCACACTGTGGTTGATCAACCCGACTTCTACCTGGAGACCTCCGGCGCGGCGGCCATCGGCTACGCCCTGTTCCAGGGGCTGGATCAGGGCTGGCTCGATCCGGCAAAGTTTAGTGAGGCCGCTCAACTGGCCCGCCACGGCGTCGAGAGCAAAGTCGATTGGGGCGGCACGGTGCGAGACGTGTCAGACGGAACCGGCGTAGCGCCCAGGCTGGCGGACTACAACGGCATCTCTCATAACGACATTCAGCCCTGGGGCCAGGGGCTGGCTATGCTTCTGCTCAGCCAGCGATCCTATGGCTTCCACTTGGTGACAGCACCGACGATCGCCTTGGTAGCACAAGGTGACACTGCTTCGGTCAACGTGATGGTAACCAACGCGTACGGGCCACTGCCCAACCTCCAGCTGTCGATGGCCGGCATTCCTGACACCGTCTCATGGTCCGCGACACCCATCGCAACTACAACAGCATTCAACAAGCTCCTGAGTGCTCAACTATTTCTGACCACTACTGCCGCTACTTCTATCGGCAGCTACCCTCTAATGGTATCAGCAGGGACTGCGGACATAACCCGCAACGCGGGACTAACTCTACAAGTCGCCACCGAAACATTCGATGTCAATCTACCGCTGGTCACCAGGCAACACGACGCTCACAAACCACACGTAACTCGCATTTCGGGCGGCCCAGCCGATGATTGGCAACCCACAATGGCTCAGGACGGGCGGTTGGCCTTCATCTCCGACCGTGCCGGCGCGTCCCACGTCTACATTCAAGCACCGGGCGACGCCCCACAGCAACTTCAGGTATGGGACTCCGTCGAGGAAGACCGGCCACTCTTCTCGATCGATGGCCGGCTGGCTTTCAGTGCCCGCAGCTCTTACAGCCAGTGGGACGCCGTCATTTACGGAGGCCAACCAGAGACTTGGTTCCCTCTGCGCCGGATAACCAGCAACGAATTACACCCCGCCATCTCCCCCGACGGACGCTTCATGACCTACGTCTCCGACCAATCTGGAAACTGGGAAATCTACGTCATCGAGCTGCGCCGCGTGGACCCGCAACTGACCTTCCACGTGGCCTCGGATCGGGTCCCATCCTGGTCACCCGATGGGAAAGAGATCATCTTCCGCTCGGAGTGGCAGGGCAACTCGGACATCTATGTCATGGACACCGAGGGCCGCAACATGCGCCGGCTGACGAGCGACCAGGCCGGCGACGCCTGGCCTTCCTTCTCGCCCGATGGGCAGTGGATCCTTTTCCAGTCAGATCGGGGTGGGAACAATGACATCTACATCATGGATCGCGAGGGTGGTCAGGTGACCCAACTCACCACGGATCCGGCCGAAGATGTGACGCCAGCCTGGTCGCCTGACGGTCGGTCGATACTGTTCGCGTCGGATCGCGACGGGGACCTCGACATCTACCACATGCCTTTCACCCCGCCGCCGGCGCGGACACTGTACCCCAACTACGCGCTGGCAAGCAAGGTCTGGCAGGCTGTCGAGCGCTTCTTCGAGGTGTATCCACCGGACACGATCTATCCTGGCTATGACACTGAGGCCGGCGGACCCTCGGCCGACAACGCCCGAACCAACATCGAAGCGGCTTGCTACGACTTCCCCGACCTGCCTGATCCGTTCGGCCAGGGCGCACATCACCGCGCCTGCTACGAGTGGGTAGCCGAATACCTGGGCCTGTACCACGCCACCAGCGCCTGGCGTGATGGGTCGGACACCGACGTTAGCTGGGCGCAGCACTATCTGGACGCCGACCTGGACTACCTGGCTGAATTCGTCTACGGCCCGGAGGACAGCCCCAGCGGCGACAGCTATCGAGACACGCTGGCAGCCATCTGGCAGAACCCCCTGCGGGCGGTGAATGTGGCCATCGTCGCGGACCTGCTCCGCCGGCAGAACGCTCTCGGCGCGGAGCGCCAGGCTCGCGTGGAAGAGCTGCTATCCGGCATCGCCCGCGCCTGGTACGCCGAGTTCTGGGAGACGGGTCAGCACCCCAACCCCGGCACGCCCTTCACCGTCCGCACAGCGCCGGAGACGCAGGCATTCTCGCTGGCCGGCCACCAGGTGGTGTCCACCAAACCGTGGACCTTCGACTGGGACGCCGATAAGGGTAATACGAACGCAGAGGAGCAGGCCTGGATGGGGGCCGGCATCATGCTGGCCAGCCGCGTCCTGGGGAACCGCATGGAAGACGCCGGCGATATCTACGCCGCTGCCCAGCACTACCTGGACTACGCCGTGACGTACGATCGCCCGGACCCCATCCACGGCGGCACGGTGCGCACGCTGAACAGCGAGACCAGCGGCGGCGCCTACGGCCAGCGGCGCTACTGGATCGAGAACCACGCTCCCGACATGCCCTCGATTCCCTACGTCGGCTTCACCTGGCAGTTCATGAGCGCCGCTCTGTTCGCGTCAGACCTGGGGGATCAGCAGCCCTGGCCCGACCTGGCGCCGGACGACACCCAGTGGGACGTGCTCCTGCGCAGCGCCGGTGAGACCATGCGCGCCGCCGATGGCACCTTCCTGGTGGACTTCACGCCCGGGCGCGGCATCGGGTTCAACCTGGACAACTTCCCCGCGTGGTGGATGCCGTGTGGGCAGGGCACGCCGGGCAAGCAGTACGTGCGCTACGACGGACGGGCCGGCGGCCCCGAGCTCTACGTCTCGGAGATCGGCCACCCGGCGGGGCTGGACCTGCTGCCGGCCGGCTGGGCGCTCATGCGCATCGCTGCCGATCGGGGTGATGAAGGGTCGTATGGGGTGTGGGAAGGCCGGCTGAACCAGGTTCTGGACGAGTACATCTCCAACCCGCCCAATCCCCACTGGGCTGTGTGCAAGACCGCGCCCTACGTGTCCGCCAATCCGGGGTATCACTGGTCGCGTATGCTGGCTGTTTACATGGGTGCGTATCTCGGGGCGAGTGGGTACGATGTTGGGGTGTGGCCGGCCAACTGACGACTAACCCCCACACGCTAATTCATTAGTAGGGGCGAGGCAAGCCGGATTGACGGTTCATCAGCAAACAAATCTGCTCTCCGGCTTGCCTCGCCCCTACGCCATCTTTGACCAGCTCGAACCTCGCCCTCTGAGAGCCGGCTCCCAGGCCAGGCCAGGCGGGTCCGCCCATCCCTCTTCTTTGACCGCAAAGCCGTAGGCGGAGTATAATCTAAGCCAGTGGCTTGAACCTGGCGAGTTCAGCCGCCAGATGTAGTAGGCAGGCAAGTATTGTTGCCGAGTAACCACGATGAAGGTTAGCTTGCCACTTCCTGGAAAGGATGACGTCATGAGCGTAAAACTTCACAGCGGGACGGCGTACGAGCACATACAGCTCGATGCAAGCGGCGTACCTGTTATTGCTGGTACCACCATGAAGGTAATCGAGTTGGTGATGGCGCAGATGGCTTACGGCTGGAGTCCGGAGGAATTGCACTTTCAGCACCCCTATCTAACAATGAGCCAGATCCATTCTGCGTTGGCCTACTATTGGGATCACAAAGAGGATCTCGATGCCGAGATCGAACGTCGCTGGGAATGGGCAGAACAGGCACGCCAGGAAGCAGGGCCCTCGCCTCTACGTGCTAAGTTACGCGCCCAAGAGCTATTGGCATGAGCATAGCTCTGTACATGGACGAGCACGTACATCGGGCGATCACCGAGGGATTGCGCTTGCGAGACGTCGATGTGTTGACAGTCCAAGATGATCATCGACGCAACATGCCTGACGCCACCCTACTCGACCGTGCAACCGAACTGCAACGGGTTATGTTTTCACAAGATGAAGACCTTCTGGTCGAAGCGAAACATCGTCAGACAGAGGGCATTCCCTTCACCGGCGTCATCTATGCTCACCAACTCCGTATCACAATTGGAGCCTGTGTGCGCGACCTGGAGCTCATTGCCAAAGCCGCCGA
>JBHHXF010000342.1:0-4594 GCA_046756905.1 Anaerolineae bacterium
CTGTGGAGCGGAGGACGTGATGGGTGAATCATACGACGGTTATCGGTGCAACGGGTGCGGCAACCAGGCTACTAGCCGGGTTAGGCGGCTCGGCGGCTTCGAGCGCATTGCCCTGGCTGAAGATCCACAGGATACCAACTATGGGCTGTTCTACGTGGATACGGTTTATGTCCTGGGCTGTGAAGACTGCGGCCACCGCCAGGAGTGGATTTACAAGCGGTGGCCGTTCAGCACGCTGAAAGAGGCACAGCGGGAGATAGACAGCGCCTTCCTGAGCAAGGGGTAAAATGCCTACCCCGTTGCCGTCAGACAGCGGCTGATCGCAGCCGGCACGTCCTCGGTACCCTCCACCCATGAGAACCGCCCCCGACCCTCCCTGGCCAGGCTCGCTATCTTCATGCCGTGGTAGCTCTTCCGGCGCTGGTAGTACGTAAACTCGTCGTAGGTATCCTCGAAGATCAGCGGCTCCTGGCAGCCAATGACGTGCAGGCTGTCGAAGAGTCGGGCGGCCTGGAATGGATCCCCGCCATACGTCCAGTCGCCATCAGTGATCAGGATGCCGATCTTCTTGTCTGCGTTGCGAATCTCGCCGATACCCATTTCCAGAGCAGCTCGGATATTAGTGTATCCGTGGGCTTGCAGTGACAGAATCTCGCCGGCGATCTGCGTTGGCGACTTGCGCATTGATAATCTCTTCAGTGTCCAAGCCCGCGTGCTGAATGCCACTACACCATAGTTCTGCCTGAAGTGCAGCGCGATCACGGCTGCTGTGAGGGCGGCCATCGCAATCTTGGTGCCTGTCATAGAGTTACTGTGGTCCAGCATGACGACGCACGCTTTCTGCTCTGGCGGGCGAGCCAACACTACCAGGTTTTCCTCAAGGGGCTTGGTCGGATAATCTATCATCCTCTCCAGCGTGGCATCCACTTCGATCTCATCAGACTCAAAGCCGGCCTGCATTTGGCGTAGCCGGCCACTTTTCACCCCCAAACCGGCGATCTTTGAGGCCATCTGCACGATCAGCCGGCTGGCATACCGCCGGGCAATCTCTTGCAGTTCGGGGTCCAGGTCGCGGCTGATGTAGCCATATAGATCCAAAACGTCCGGGCTGCTCAGGATTTGCCGGGCGAACTCCCGGTGGCTATGCAGGTAGTCGATTGCCTCCTCAGGACGCGACCGTACCAATTGCTTCAGTTGCTTCGTGATCTCTCGCTCCGTGCCGCCGATCCAGCCGGAAGACCATCGCGCGCCGGCGTCGCGGGACGATCGTGTAGCAGCGCCGTCAGGTTGCTGGTCTGCTGACTGCTCATCCACGTCGTCCCGCTGCTCTTTTTTTGAGTTGTTTGCTTCGCTCCCATCTCCGTCATCCTCATGGCCCTCACCATCGGGGGTATCTGGTTCTGGCTCTTCTTCCTTGAATTCGGGCCGGCCAAGGACATTGCGTAAAATCTCTTCGAGGATTTCTTCAGGAGTGCGCTCTGTCGTCTCATCCAGCCATATCTTCCCGCTCATCGCCGACATCATCGCCGGCCGGAGCACTTCAACCTCATCCACCCGGGGCAATGGCTGGTCATCGGAGGACGGTTTCAAACCTCGCTGTAACACCTGCGTGATGGCAACCATATCCATCGCTCCCCGCACGGATGCGCCCTGCTTGATCTCGCGGTGTCGCCGCGTTTCCCGCGCTACACGCACTGCGATCCGCACCAGGCGCTCATCCGGGACATCCGTCTTCTGCCGTACGATTTCCCGTTCCTCCGGCTCGCCCTGGTATCCCAAACTGATCCGGCAGAATCGATCGTAGATGGCCCTACTCAACCGCATTGTCCCTACGTCATCATACGGATTCTGGGCGCACACCACCCGGAATTCTGATCCCGCTCTTACCACCCCGTAGCGCGGAACTGCCAGTTCTCCCTCTTCCACCGCTGTGATGAGCACATTGGCGGTGTCGGCCGGCACACGGTTAAACTCCTCAATGTAAAGAATGCCCCCTTCCATAGCGTGGGTCAGCGGGCCTTTCTCGAAGTAGTCCCGCCGGTAGTCATCGGCCATGACTTTGGAGGGGTTGAAGTGGCCGACGAGTTTTGAGGGCGTGAGGTCGATATTGCCCTCCACGATGAAGAAGGGGATGTTCGCGACTTCCGTGACCGTTCGCAGGATGGTGGACTTGGTGGTGCCTGGCGCACCTTCCAATATCAGGTGTTTGCCGGCGTCCAAAGTCGCCAGGATGTTTTTAATCTCCTGCTCCCGCGCCACGATGTGGCTTTTTATTTCCTCGAAGTGCTCCAGCATTCCCAATCCTCTCTCGTTTCATTGACTACTGACTATCAGACATCGTGTGATCGCCGCCGGCACGTCCTCGATACTCTCCACATACGCGAAGCGGCCGCGGCCTTCTTTCGCCAGGCGCTCGATTCGCGAGTCGTAGTGCCGTTGGCGACTGTAGTGTACATATTCCACATCATCATCGTACACATCGCCGTAACGAATCGGCTCTTCCAGGCCGATCACGTGCAGCGTGTCAAACAGCCGCGCGATCGGTAACGGATTCCCGCCATGGTTCCAGTCGCCGTCGGTGATCAGAATTCCGATCTTCTTGTCAAAATTCTGAATCTGGCGGATCCCCACCTCCAGTGCCTGGCGGATATTCGTATAACCTCGCGGCAGCAGCGACAGTATCTCCGCCGCCATCTGGGTTGGCGACTTGCGGGCCGTCATGCGCTTCAGCACCTGGGCGCCAGTGTTGAACACCACGACGCCGTAGTCGCGTTTGAAATGCAGCGCGATGACTGAGGCAGTGAGCGCAGCCATGGATAGCTTGAGCCCCGTCATAGAGTCGCTGTGGTCCAACATCACCACACACGCTTTCTGTTCGGGCCGGCGCGCACGCACAACCAATTGCTCCTCCATCGGGCTGATTGGGCTGTCGATAATCCGCTCGATAGTCGCGCCGATAGCAATCTCGTCCGACACGTCTGGCGCTTGCACATGTCGCAGAGGCCCACTGTTTACTCCCAGGTTAGCAATCTGCGAGGCCATCTTCACGATTAGCCGGCTGGCGTAGCGCCTGGCGATGGCTCGCAATTCCGCGTTCATGCCCTCCCCCAGCCGGCCATACAGCTCCAGCACATCGGGCCCTTTGAGAATGTCCTCCGCCAACTCCCGATTTGAGTGCAAGAACTCCAAAGCCTCATCGGGATGGGTTCGCGAGAGCCTTCTCAACTGCTCAGAGACCTCGTCCGGGGTGGTCCCCATATGTTCCCACCGGCCGTGTCTCTTCTGCCCCGCGTCGCCGATGCGCTTCTCCCGCGCGTGCACGCGCTTCTCCATCCGCTCGACACGCTGATCCTCGGTTGATTCCCCCTTTCCCTCACCAATCGCGGGCTGGCCGGGCTGGGCAATGGCCGGCCATTCCTCCGTCAGGACCTGGTTCAAGATCTCTTGCAGAATCTCCTCCGGCGTGCGCTCTGTCGTTTCCTCCAGCCATATCTTCCCGCTCATCGCCGACAGCATCGCGGCGCGGAGTACTTCCATTTCATCCGCGCCCGGTATTCGTCGCAACTGCTTCGCGATGGCAAGCATGTCCATTGCCCCCCGCACAGATGCGCCCTGCTTAATCTCCTGGTGCCGCCGGGTCTCCCGCGCCGCGCGCACTGCGATCTTTATCAGGCGGTCATCCTCGCTGCCTGTCTTGCGCCGAACGATCTCAAGCTCGTCTGTCATCCCCTGGTAGCTCAAGCTAATCCGACAAAACCGATCGTAGATCGCGCGGCTAATCCGCAGCGTGCCTACATCATCGTACGGATTCTGGGCACACACAACCCGGAACTCCGGCGCCGCTTTCATCACACCATAGCGCGGAATCACCAATTCACCCTCCTCCACCGCCGTGATGAGCACATTGGTCGTGTCGGCCGGCACCCGGTTGAACTCCTCGATGTAGAGAATGCCGCCTTCCATGGCGCAGGGCAGCGGTCCTTTCTCGAAATAGTCTCGCCGGTAGTCGTCCGCCAGGACCTTGGAGGGAGTGAAGTGCCCCACCAGCCGGGCCGGCGTCAGATCCACACTGCCCTCGACGATGAAGATTGGGAGGTTGGCCACTTCTGTGATTGCCCGCAAAATCGTCGACTTACTGGTCCCCGGTGGACCTTCCAGGATCAGGTGCTGGCCGGCGCCGAGAGTTGCGAGGATTTCGCGCACCTCATCCTCACGTGAAACAATTTTCTGTGTTACGGCTTCGAAATGCTGGAGCATTCACTTCCAACCTGATTAAATGGACAAAGGCGTATTGCACGTCAAACAGGCCATTGTCCAGTTGGTTTAGGCATCCGAACGGGGTGTTGATCGAAGTGATGAGGACACCTTCAATTCGGATTCACAGTGTACCACAGCCGGCCCTGTGTGTCAATGGCGGCTCCCTCGCGTCAAAACCTGACCTCGATTCTTCGACGGTGTGTAACTACAGCCTGTCATTGCAAGGCGCGCTTTTTGCAGGGCCTGCCCTGAGTCTGCCGAAGGGAAGCAATCTCCTCGCTTGGCAAACGGGGGGATTGCTTCGCGGAGTTCATCCTGAGCCGGTCGAAGGGCTCGC
>JBHHXF010000343.1:0-4576 GCA_046756905.1 Anaerolineae bacterium
GCCGGCCTGCAACGGCCCACTCAAATCCCGAAAATCAAGCGAGCCGTAGTCCGCCACATCGGGTCGGAGCAGCACATCGGGCGAATCGGCCGAAAGACGCTCTTCGTGAATGTACCAGGCCATAACCCGCGCAGCGCGCCACATGGAAGCGAACAGGTTGGGCGGCTTCGCCGGGTTTGAGCCGACCGAGAAGCTGAACGGCAACTGGAAGCCCATAATGGCACTGATGGGGTCGACCCACGGATCATCCTTCTCCAAGGGCGGATAGACGTCTACCGCGATCACTCTGTCGGCCCCTTGTTCGAATGCTACGTGAGTCGCCAGGCTGTCGATCACACCCCCATCCGCCAGTTGCATACCATTGAGGTCCACCGGGGGAAAGATGGCCGGCACGGCGCTGGTGGCCAGAAGAGCTGGCATCAGGGGACCTTCGTTGAGGGCCACCTCTCGGCCGTGCATCATGTCTACGGCCATCAATGTCACAGGGATGCGAAGGTCTGCGAAGGTCTTGTCCTCCAACACATCCGCGAGGGATTCACGCAGCATGCGCTGTCGGGCGCGGGCGCTCAACCGTCGCAGGTTGATCAGCGAACTACCCTCCACATCGCGTACCCGATCGGCCAGTTCGTCAGGCGTAAACCCCAGTGCAAACAGCACACCCATAATCCCTCCCATGCTGGTTCCAACAATAAGATCAACTGGAATCTGTTCACGCACCAGAACTTGGAGCACGCCAATATGCGCGATGCCGCGTGTACCACCCCCGCCCAATACCAAACCAACTTTGGGACGCATAGTTTTTATTCCTCAACCAGCATTCGACGTAAGACCTTCCCGACAAAGGACTTCGGCAACTCTTCCCGGAACTCGATTTCCCACGGTACGGCGTATTCTTGAAGTCGGCGCCGGCATAGATCCAACAACTCATCTTTGGAGAGGTCCGTACCAGGACGAGGTACGACGAAGGCTTTGACCTTTTGCCCGCCGTCGCCACTTCCAATACCTACGACAGCCACTTCCATCACCTTGCTATTCTCGTATAAAACCTCTTCCACATCTCGAGGATACACACTGAAGTCGCCGGCCATTATAGTATCCCGCTTGCGACTGACGATGAAGAAATAGCCATCAGCATCCATCATAGCAACATCACCGGTGTAGAGCCATCCATCTTTTATGGCTGACTCGGTGTCGCCTTTGCCTTGCTGCCCCCAGTATCCTTGCATTACCTGTGGACCCCTGACCAGAAGTTCACCAATCTGTCCAACCGGTACATCTTGCTCAGTTACGAGGTCGACTATTCGGGCATCGCTGTTGGGGATAGGGATGCCAATCGAACCAACCTTGCGCAGGTCGTAAAGGGGGTTCGCATGAGTAACCGGTGCAGCTTCTGTCAGACCGTAGCCCTCGACCAGCCGGCCATGTGTAAGCTTCTCGAAGGCCTCCTGAACCTCCACCGGCAGCGGAGCAGCGCCACTGATGCACGCTTTGATGGAGGATAGCCCATATGAACGCACGCCCGGAGCCTGGTTAATAGCCATATACATCGACGGAACACCTGGGAAGATGGTCGGCCGGTACTGTTTGATGTGTTCGAGGACCTGTTTCAGCTCGAAGACGGGTAGCAGAACGATCGTGGCCGCCATGGCAATGGGGATATTCATGGCGCTGGTCATGCCATAGCTATGCGTCAGGGGAATGACCGACAGGAAGGTCTCCTTGCCGTAGTGAAGGTCAGGAATCCAGTGGCGAGTCTGGAGCGCATTGGCGACCAGGTTGGCATGGGTCAGGCAGACTCCCTTGGGTTCGTCGGTGGTGCCGCTGGTGTAGAGAATTGCAGCCAGGTCCTGACTGGAAACGGTGACATCTGGAGACTCCCAGGCAGCGTCCATCATCAATCGGTGCATGGTGTAACCTTCGTCGCCGGCCTCTTCCCCCTCGCGTGGGTCAAGGCCGGCGGCTTCCCACCGGCGCAGAAGCTGTCGGTACACCCGCGCCGAGACTGCGTTGCGAATATCAGCGAAGACGACCTGTTGCAGTGCAGTATTCTCTCGAACAGCTCGCGCCAGGCCCGCGAAATCCCGCAGTGTGACCAGCGCTTTTGCGCCGGTTTCGCCAACCTGCCGCACAATCTCCGGTGCGCCGGCATCGGGATTGGGCAGCACCACCACGCCCCCGATCTTGAGTGTGGCGTAGTAGGCGACGATCATCTGCGGCATATTGGGCAGCACCACCATCACACGATCGCCTGGCCGGACACCCAGACCGTGAAGAGCATGAGCGAACTGGTTGACGCGCTGATCGAGCTGTTGATAGGTTAGCCGGCTGCCGTAGAAAATCGTCGCTGTGTGCTTCGGTACCCAGTCGGCGGCGCCTTCCAGGAACTTGTGGAGGGGCTGACGTGGGATCGGGACAGTGTGCGGGGTGTCTTTACCGTAACTTTTGAGCCACGGACGCTTGCCTAAAATACTCGAATCGGTCGCCGGCTGCTCGCGCCATGAGCCCCGCTGCCCCTCACTGATAAAGCGTTCGATGGCACGGTTGACCGCCTGGTGGCGCTCCAGTTGGACCTTGTGCTTGGACGCTCCGACATCAATCACCTCCGCCCCCGGCACCATCCTGGCTGCATCCTCGAAGACACGTCGCGGGAAGTAGGTGTCCCGCTCGCCGGTGAGGATGAGGGTTGGTGTGCGGATATTCCGTAGCAGCGGCCAGCCCTGCCACTGGCGCATGTTGTTCAACATCATGCGTTTCATAACGTGGATTTCGGCGTTCCAACGCGGGCGATATTTCCAGAAAGGTCGAAAGGCCGCCGTCGGGACGCGATAGGCCAGCGAGGCGATGCGGGGGAGCGGATACTCGCCAGCGGTGGCGATGAGGATGAGGTGTTCGAGACGCTCCGGGTAGGCGTTGGCGTACTCCACGCAGATCGAGCCGCCGAAAGAGTGGCCGGCAAGGACAAACCTGTCCGGAAGATTGAGCTCTTGGGCGATAGTGTCGAGATCGTCCACCAATTCAGCCATTGTATACTGAGTGAACGGCGCATCACTCTGACCATGACCGCGCAGGTCCGGCACGACAACGCGGTATTCGCGCGCGAAGTAGTTGATCTGGTATTCCCACGTTTCGGCACAGCCGGCGTAGCCATGGATGAACACGATGGTCCGCTCGACCCCTTCGGGCCAGATGTCGATCACACTCAGCTTCGCATTGGCCAGGCCGCGGATCGGAACCTCTACCCGGTAGAGGTTGAAATCAAGTTGGATCGCACTGCGCTTGACACCCCGAAGTTTCCGCTTCATAGCTTGTCGCCTCCTTGTTCCTCTACTAATGAATATTATCACAGGCGTGACGGCCAGGCAAACAGCAGCGAAGTTCCGCCGTGGCTCACGCTGGTGACTTATACGTGACAGCAAACGAGCATAATCAACACGAGGAGGTCAATGAAATGCTCAGAACAATCAGGTCTACCTTGCTACTGGTGATCCTCGTAGGCTTGCTACTGGTCAACCCCACGCGTTTGTTTGCCTGCTTTTGCGTGCCAGAGAAGTCGCCCACCGACGAACTGACCAGGTCAACCGCTGTCTTTGCAGGCCGGGTAACCCAAATCGAAACGTCATCCACCCCGATGTGGGAAGATGTTGAGTCTGTGAATGTCACACTCCAGGTTTCCAGAGTGTGGAAAGGCCCGCTACGAACCACCCTAACCGTGCTCACCGCACGTCAGGGGATCGACTGCGGCTACGAGTTTGAGGAGGACGTGGAATACCTGGTCTACGCCCGGGGGAGCGGGGACAATCTGACGGTCTGGTTCTGCAGTCGCACCCGGCCCCTGGCATCAGCCCAGGAAGATCTGGCAGCCTTGGGAGCCGGCAACACGCCTACGACAGGACAGTCCAACCGGCTGGGCATCGAGGTATACCCCAGTGCTAACATCGCCGGCAAGCGGGAGACGAGCCAGTCGTTCGTGTACTTTGTTTTATGGGATTGGCTCATGGAAGGAGATCAGTTTTCCGAACAACATGTTGACCTGGCTTTCTGGAACATGCCAGACAAAGCTCCAATCGTGTCGAGCCTGCTGTGGCATGGCACAGTGTACGGCGGTCTGGTCAAGAAAGATACCAAACTGGTCCTGATCGAAAAGATTGGCAACACTGCACGCATGACCGGGCCTTGGGAGTTTGGTGGGAACAAACCTTATCGCATCGGTGTAGATGACCAGCCGCTAGTCGCCGAGATGATTGCTAGCCATGTGGCGGTCTACGGCGGCGACCCAGTGATCGCCGGCAACGCCACGAAGTACACTATCCGTGCCGGAGACACATTAGGAGAGATCGCCCTCAGGTTCAACACCAGCGTTGGTGCAATCGCTCAAGCTAACAACATCGTCGATCCCGACCTGGTCTTCACGGGGCAAGTCTTGGTAATTCCCCCATAAGCGCTCAGGTGACCGGCACTTCCAAATCAGTATTCATTCGATCACTGTCTCTACTGGCCCTGTCGTGCTCACTCCTGGTCCGATATTGGAAGTGCCGGGTTACTTACTACTCAGCCGCTTCCTGATGCCGGCGGTTGA
>JBHHXF010000344.1:0-4569 GCA_046756905.1 Anaerolineae bacterium
GACTGGCGCGACAACGGCCCAAACCCTCTTCGCCGCTATCAGCGGCGGCAATCCCGGCATCCGGCTGGAGCTGGGCAGCGACGGCAAGTCGCGCTACCTGCACCGCTTCCCGGCCGGTGGCAGTGGCGGCACAGAGATCGTCAGCCGCCGGGCCTACAACGACAATACCTGGCATCACCTGGCCGCCGTGAAGAGTGGGGGCAGCCTGACCCTGTACGTGGACGGCGTGACCGTGGGCGCGGCCAACGACGGCAGCGCGCCCAACTACGCCTTGAACGTGGCCCTGGGCCAGAACTTCAACGGCTTGCTGGATGAGGTGCAGGTTTACAACCGCGCTTTGACTGTGAGCGACATTCGCTCCCTGGCACAGGACAAGGTGGCCGGCGTGAAGCAGGTAGAGGTGGCCTTCACGCCCATCGGTAGTGACTCTGCCTTTAACGAGCCACCAGAGGGACAACTGCTGCACCTGCCGTTGGACGATTCGCCGGACAAAGATGGTAACTTGAAGTTCCAGGACCTTTCCGGGAACAAGCACGACGGTGCCTGTTCCGGCGATGACTGCCCCACGACAGGCATCCCCGGCCACTCGGGGTCGGCGGCGCGGTTTGACAACAATGACCGGATCAGTGTGCCCCTGGATACCCCCCAGGGCCCCTTTACCCTGGCCGCCTGGGTCAAGTTCACCGGCAGTGACATGACCGACCGCACGATCATGGAATTCGGCGATGGCGCCCTGCGCCTGCGGGCAGATGGCGGAAAGTTCAACCTCTATTCGACGGCCACCCAGCCCGTTCGAAGTTGCCGTACATACGTCAGCAGCGATACGCCGGTTCCCATCCACGGAGGTTTCCCCTACGGACTGGCAACCTCCACGATTGACGTCCCCGACGGTTTCATCGTGGATGATGTCAACCTGACCTTGAACATCAGCTACACCGTTGACAGGGAACTGAGCACCTATCTCAAAGCTCCCAACGGGACGTCGGTAAGCTTGTTCAGCGGCCTTGGCGGCGATGGCGACAACTTCACCAACACTGTTCTGGACGACGAAGCGGCGCAGGCGATCACCGCCGGCTCGCCCCCCTTTACCGGCCGCTTCAAGCCACAATCCGCGCTGAGCGCGGTGGACGGCCAATCCAGCCAGGGCGCCTGGCAGCTCGGGGTGCTGACTCAGGGGATCGTATTCGGCACTGGCGCCCTTCAAAGCTGGTTACTGCAACTGTGCGGCACCTTCGTCCCCCCCAGCAATGTCGTCAGCGGCGGCGCCGTGTCCGCCGGGCAGTGGGCGCACGTGGCCTATACCTGGGACGGCATCTACAGCCGCCTGTACGTCAACGGCGTGTTGGTCACCAGTAACACCGCACCGCCCAGGCAGGAGGGCAAGGGGCTGGTCATTGGCAAGCACACCGGCCAAGGCTGGCAGGGCCTGATCGATGACGTGCGGGTATTCAACCGCGCGCTCGAGGCCAATGAGATCCTCCGCACTACCGGCCCTCTGCTGGTGCTGCCCTTCGATGAAGCGTGGGCCACGGACGGCGCCACGCTCGCCGACACCTCCGGCTGGGAGCGCCAGGCGACGTTGCACAGCCCCGGCGACTGGCCCTCCAACAAAAACAGAGCCGTCAACGGCCAGGTTGGCGCGCATGCCCTGCAGTTTAACGGTTACCGTGACCACGTAAACGCCGGCAGTGGGATCGACCTGGCCGGCAAGTCCTTCACCGCGGCCTTTTGGGCCAGACAGGACGACCTTGGTGGCACCCGGGACAAGTTTATCATCGGACAGGGAGACAGCCGTGATTATAGTCACAGCCTGGGAATCGGGTTTCGAGACAACAACAAGTTTACCTGCGCTTTCCTGTACAATGACCTGGACACCTCCACGGCCTATACCGACACCGATTGGCATCACTGGGCCTGCACCTACGATGCGGCGACGAACAAGCGCACCATCTACCGCGATGGGGTGCAGGTGGCGCAAGACACGGCTGCGGCGGATTATGAGGGTTCAGGGGAACTGTTCGTCGGCAAATCCCCCTTGAGTTTGGATCATTTCCTCTTCCAGGGGGCGGTGGACGACGTGCGTATCTACCCGCGGGCGCTTTCGGAGCTGGAAGTTCAGGCTCTGGCTCAAAGCGACTGGCGGGTCGCCACCTACCCGGCCCAATCCCTGGCCCAAAGTGCGCAGCACGTGGCGGCGCCGGCCACTGCACCGGGTTGCCGCACCTACTCCAGCAGCGACACGCCGGTGGCCATCAACGACAATCAAACCGCAACCTCTCGCATCACCGTGCCGGATGATTTCACCGTGGATGACGTCAATCTGACCCTGAACATCAACCATACCTGGGACGGCGACCTGCTGGGCTACCTCATCACACCTGACGGCACGCAGGTGGTCTTGTTCAACCGGATCGGCGGCAGTGGTGACGACTTCACCAACACCACACTGGACGACGAAGCAAACGAGATAATCCCCGGGTATGGAGCTCCCTATTCGGGCAACTACCGGCCGCAATCCCCCTTGAGCGCCGTGGATGGCCAGTCCAGCCTGGGAACCTGGCAATTCAAGGTGAGTGACAACGCCTGGGGAGATCAGGGCACGATTCAAGACTGGCAACTGGAATTGTGCTCATCCACCCCGCCCTCCCCTCCATTTGACTGGAGCTACGATGTGCCCGCCGGCCTGGAGGGGAACTACCGCATTGACCTGCGCGGCACAGACAAAGCCGGCCTCCCGGATAACAGCAACAACAGCCGCGACCTGTGGCGCGGCATCATAGATACCCTGGCACCTCGGGTGTCGATCACAAGAACAATGGCCGGGAGCAAGTACCGCTATACCACGGTGGCCCGGGACCTCAACTTGGGTGAACAGGGTTTCCTTTCGCCGTGCGGGGCCGGCGTGGTCAAAGATCGCGCCTACGTTGACCGCGGCGCCGGCAGTGGCCCCCAGCTCATCCGACTCACCGCCATCTGCGATCTGGGGAGTACGTCTACAGTGGCTGAGGTCGGCGCCTATGATACGCCGGGGTATGCCTATGACGTAGCCGTCTCCGGTGATCCTTCGGCGGGCTCAGGACAGGCCTACGCTTACGTGGCCGATGGTGCCAGGGGCCTGCGGGTGGTGGACATCTCCAATCCCAGCAGCCCACGCGAAGTGGGCGCCTATGACACGCCGGGGAGCGCCAATGGCGTAGCCGTCTCCGGTGATCCTTCGGCAGGCTCAGGACAGGCCTATGCCTATGTGACTTGGGAATCGACTGACGATTTCTCGAGTGGAGGTGGTCTCCGCGTGGTGGATGTCTCCAATCCGGCGAGCCCACGCCAGGTGGGTGCTTACGACGTGCCGGCAGGGAACCCTAAGGACGTGGCCGTCTCCGGAGGCTACGCCTATGTCGCCTGGGAGCCGGGCGATCCATGGGGTTTCGGTGGTGGAGGCAATGGCGGCTTGTATGTGCTGGATGTCTCCAATCCGGCAGGCCCGCACCAGGTAGGCACCTACGACACACCGGGAGGGGCCAATAGCGTGGCCGTCTCCGGTGACCCTTCGGCGGGATCAGGACAGGCCTATGCCTATGTGACTTGGGTGTTCGAAGGGTGGCCATCCAGCAGGAGCGGCCTGCACGTGGTAGACATCTCCAATCCGGCGAGCCCGCGCCAGGTAGGGGTCTACAGCACACCGGATAGCGCCACGAGTGTAGCCGTCTCCGGAACCTATGCCTACGTGATCTGGTCAGATCCCACTTCGTTTTTCCCCGGGTCGGGTGGGAGCGGCCTGCGGATCGTGGACATCTCCAACCCCGCGAGTCCGCGCCAGGCGGGTGCCTATGACATATCGGAGAAACCCGGCGCGGACGTGGCCACCGCCGGCACTTACGTCTACATAACCGAGGGAGATTCCACATTCCCTTCTGAAGACGGCGGCTTGCGGGTGCTGGACGCTTCCAATCCGGCAAGCCCACACGAAGTGGGCTTCTACAGCACGCCGGGGGGGAATGCCCTGGGTGTGGCTGCCTTGGGAAACTACGCTTACGTCGCCGATGGACAGAAGGGTCTGCGCGTGGCACAGTATAGCAGCGGCTCTGCCACTGCCGCCGAAGCAGCTACGGCCTGTGATGTGTTCGGCCAATGTACCACGGCCACCCTTCCGCCTGCCACCAGGAACGCCGTCCTGACGGCCCAGGCCACCCGGGTGGAGACGCCAACGACATCTCTGATCGTGAGTGCTCCACCCTTGCTAGAGAGCACCAATCCCATTACGATCACCGGCTTTGCCCGGGCAACCGATTACCTGCAGGCGCTGACCGTCACCGTCTCTTCCCGCACGACGCCGCTCTACGCTCAAACCTGGGCCAGCGGTGCGGTCACGCAGACGCTGTTCAGCCTGCCCTGGACGCCGGCCGGCGAGGGCGAGCACGTATTCACCGCTCAGGCCAGCGACTGGCTCACCGGCACGGCCACCTTCAGCACCACCGTCATCGTGGACACGGTGCCGCCGGCCATCAGCATCGCCACGGATGTTCTGACCAGCACGCACTACGCCACCAGCGGCCAGTTGGACATCACCGG
>JBHHXF010000345.1:0-4562 GCA_046756905.1 Anaerolineae bacterium
TCGCAGGCGATGTTGGTCCGGCTCTCGTGGTTCAGGGGGAAGGTGTGATCTGGTAGCAAGGCCGGCGACCAGGCATTGACCGTGTGACAGTCCGCGCACTGAGTGCCCAACTGACCCTGATGGACCCGAGGCTCGGCATGGCAGGCCGCGCAGTCGGTGGGCGTGCCGGCAAACCGCTGGTCGGCGTGGCACTTCTCGCACGTTACGTCACGGTGTGCGCCGTCCAGCGGGAACCGGGTCAGCGCGTGATCGAATGTTACCTGGTCCCAGCCGTCCGAGACGTGGCACTCGTAGCACGCCTGACCGAATTTACCATTGTGTGGATCGTCTTCAAGATGACAGAGGGCGCAACGGGTCGCGATGTCCAGCACCTGGCCGTTGTACATCAGGCCGGTTATCGTGTGGTCAAAGATGACCTGGTCCCACGCATCGGCCACGTGGCACCGCTCGCATGACGTGCTATATTGCCCATCATGCGCGTCGTCCTGGCGGTGACAGGCGACGCAGAGGGTCTCTACGGCGGCGAATTCCCCTGTCTCGTGGCAAGCTTCACACTCCAGGCCGGCATGCTTACCGATTAGCGGGAAGTCCGTCTGGCCGTGGTCGAAGGTGACTTTGTCCCAATCGTCGGGGGTGTGGCACTGCTGGCACTGCGTGCCGAAGCGCCCATCGTGCTTGTCGTCCTGGCGATGGCACGCGACGCAGTTGGTGGCGATGTCCAGAGGCCGGCCCTCAAACGCGAAGCGCGTCAGGTCGTGCCGGAATGTGGCGTGCTCCCAATCGTCCGATATGTGACAGCTCCGGCACGACGCGCCGTACTTGCCGCTGTGCTTGTCGTCCTGGAGGTGGCAGGCAGCACAACTCGTGGCAATGTCCAGCGCCTGGCCTTCAAACGTGAAACTCTTGAGGTCATGCTGGAACGTGGCGCGCTCCCACTCATCGGGCGTGTGACAGCTCTCGCAGTACGTGCCGAACTGTTCCTTGTGCTTGTCATCCTTCAGGTGACAACTGGCACAGGCCGTGTCCAGCCCCTTGAACTGATTCTCTACGTGGCAATCCTGGCATTTGGCTTCCCGATGCTTGCCCGCGAGGGGGAAGTCTGTCGCCTGACCGTGGTCGAAGTTGGTGAGATTTCCACTTCCGTCGTGGCAACCCAAGCAATCGTCGCCGAAATCGGCGCGATGCTGCGCTGTGAAAGCTCGCTGTCCCTCGGCGTGGCAGTCGATGCACGTCGCCTGATCTAGCGAGCTCAGGGAGTCGGTGTGGCACTGGGCGCATTCAAGCGGCGTGTCGTCGAAGTTCTTTTGGTGTCGGGCCAGGGTGAAGCCGACGGTGTCCACCTGGTGGGGGAAGCCGGCCACGTCCAGCCGCGTCAGGCGGGCTTGCCGGCCCTGGTGCTCGACGTGACAGGTCTTGCACTTGCGGGGCTCGCGCAGCCGGCCGTGCAGGCCGTCGTCTGTCGCTATGGACTCAGCCACATTCGCGTGACACGCCATGCAGCGGTCGGCCATGCGGTCGCGGCTCCACACAGGCGCGTGGCAGCGACCACAATCGTTTTCAAAGTCGGCATGGCTCTGGAAACCCTGCAACGGAGTCGCCCGAGGGGTCACCGCGCTCAGCGGCCCTGGGCTCGCCAGCAGCGGTCCCCCCTGAAGCCACATCATCAAGCCGACGAGGAGCAAAAGAATCAGGACACTCAGGCAACCCAATCCAGAAAAGTAGCCACGTCGTTGCACAGTATTTCCTCCAAGCATAGATGGCTAGATGGCGCTCGTTCGGCGAAGGTCTCCTGACCGAGCCGAACGAGCGGCAGTCAGGAGACCTTGCCCAACGGTAAGATGGCTGGATGGCTAGATGGCTGGATAGCTGGGAACCATCCAGCCATCTAGCCATCCAGCATTCTCAGCCCCCGACCTCGGCCGAACTTTGTCAGAAACTGAGCGTAGCATAGTACAGGGCGAACAGGATGTGCAGGAAAGCAGCCGTGAACAGCGCCATGCCCAGCGGAACATGGACCGTGTGCCACACACCCAGCAGACTGCGAGCTGTACCCAGGGTCATGGCCCGAAACTGGAGGGCTCGTCTGTGCCGCAGGAGGCGATCCGCTTCCCGGACCATGGCGCGGTCTATTGCCGGCAACGACGCGATAGCCCGCCGCAGGCGCCAGCGGAAGACAAGCCCATCCCACACATTGGCGACCAACGCCCCGGCTCCGGCCCCGGCCAGGGCTGGCTGCACCTGCAACGCCTCCTGGTGTACCAGGACGCGCATCGGCTCCGGCCAGCCGGCCAGCCGCCGATCGATCTCGTCGTTCAGGCTGTCCAGTTCGGATCCCAATTGATCCTCGGCCAGTTCCGCGCCGGCCAGGCTGCGGTGAACCGTGGTGTAGATATATCGCCCCATGAAACCGCTGGCAACCACAACCACTGTCAGCAGCATGGTCAGGCCGGCCAGCCCCCGAAACTGCCAGGCGCTGTGCATGAGTACCATGTATGGGCCAACGACACCCATGTAGATATGTACGGCCAGCCACCGGCTCATGCGCCCCCAACGTAGACCACGCCATCGCTTACGCAGGCTGTACAGCGTCTCCGTTGCCAGCATCAGCACAAAACCGATTACCCCGATGCTATGGCCGAAAACCGAACTGGCGCGTGCAGTCGTCGCCCGAGCGTAGACGACGTAGATCACACTCAGGAGGAGCACAGTCAGCAGGGCGGCTTTGAGTTCAGTCTTGCGGTCTTCCATGTCCGTTACGGCTCGCTTTCCATGCCTGCCAGAAGGGTTGTATCACCTCACCAAAGGATCGCGCTCGATCATGAAGTTGCGGAAGAATCGGCGACACGTCTACTTCAGCCCCAATGAGTTGCAACAGCGGTGTCACCAGCGACTGGTCTCCCAGAACAAGAGCGCCGGCCAGGACATTGTCCCGAATGACCAGGCGAATCGAATCGCTGCCAGTCGCCCGGCCCATGCGGGAGTAGTTGGCGACCGGAGTAGCTGTCCACACCTGGCTGGACCCACGGGAGATTTCCAGTTGCGCCTCGTCCGCTGTCCGCTGTGCGGCTGCCTGCCCGATGGCCGTCAGCATGACACCACACAGCTTGGCAACGTTGAAGGGAACGCCCTTCTCGTATGACTCGCCAGCGCCGGCCATGTTGGCCCCGGCGGCGCGGCCGCTGGCGATGGCGCTGGGCCACAGGCTGTCCAGCCGGTATTCCCCCGACCAGCGGTCGCGAATCTGGGCCACATCGCCGGCGGCGTACACGTCCGTGGCGCTGGTGCGCAGATATTCGTCCACCAGAATGCCACGCTCGGTGCGCAGGCCGGCCTGCTGGGCCAGCGTCAGGTTGGGCCGCACACCGATCGCTACACCCACCAGATCGCAAGGGAGCGTGTCGCCCGTGCCGAGTTGAGCGCGGTACACTCGACCGCGCCGGCCTTCCAGGGCAACTACCTCGGTGTTTCGGTGCAGGACAACCCCCTCCTCTTCCAGCCGGCTCTCGATGAGGCGAGACTCCTTCTCACTGAGCAGGGCGGACCAGTAGCGGTCGCGGCGCAACAGGTAGTGAGTGTGCACACCTCGAGCGTGGAAGCCCTCTACCAGCTCCAGGGCCGTCACGCCGCCTCCGACCACGATGGCCTGGCGAGATTTGCGTGTCCGCTGAACGATGTCCCGCGCCTGGTTCAGCATGTCCAGGTAGACCACGCCGTCCAGATCGGCGCCGGGGAACGGGGCCGGCACTGCCCGATTGCCAACGGCCAGCAGTGCGGCATCGTAGCGCAGCCGGCGTCCGTCGGCCAAACCCACCATGTGTTCATCGGTCTGAAGCTGCTCGCACCGCGAGTGTACGAGCTCTAGTCTGAGATCTCGATAGTACTCCTGCGTGCGCGCGATCACCCGCTTGTGTGGGATGTCCCCGGACAGGTAGTAGGCCAGACCGGGTCGGGAGTAGAACAGGTGTGGCTCATCGCTGAGGATGTAGATGCGGGCTTGCGCATCCCTGCGGCGAATCTCCTCGGCAGCGCTGAGGCCGGCCGCGCCATTCCCCACGATCACGAAATGAGTGGCCATGTCACGCCTCCACCTGCAACACGACCTCAGGTCTATACTCTGGCTGGGCGGCCGCGCCGGTCGGTCGGGGGATGAAAGACAGCGTACCGCGCGGGCATCTCTCCACACAGTTGCCGCACAGGATGCAACGAGGGTCCGTCACCAGCAGCCCCTGGCGGGCATGACTCCGTACGTCGATGTCGGCCGGGCAGTTGTAGCCGCAGATACCGCACTGGACGCAGCGCACCGCCTCGGCGGCCACCATCATGCCGGCGTACGAGGGCTGGGCCGGTCCCTGTAGTCGGTCGAGAATACGTCGTAGCCAGTTCATAGGTCTATGTCGTCGTAGATCAGCCAATCGTGAAAAAGCCGGGGCAGGTTGATCGTGCCCGGTTGTGACGCAATCTTAGCAAAAGCATCGAGCTGCGTCAACCGCGAAACCGTGAAAACAGGCCGCTTTTCGGGGAGAAGCACGCGCGTTAAAGAGACCTTAATGCTCACTTAACGG
>JBHHXF010000346.1:0-4556 GCA_046756905.1 Anaerolineae bacterium
ACTACGAGCCTGCGGTGGAAATAAGGGAGCAATATGGATGACCGTGGTATCACAAGCCAATTCGACTACTGTCGCTGAGCGGAACAACTCACTAATTGGGACGACAGAAACTTGGTCGGAAATGAGCAAAAACCAGCACACGCCGGGCCGGCCAGCAGGGCTGGCCGAGTGGATGGGCACCCATGGCCTCAACATAGAGCGCCAGATCCACATCGTGCAGTGGGCGCTGCCCTTGGTGCTTGCTGGTATCGTATTCACGTACGAGATGGCCGAGCACGTCATATCCAAAGATCAGCCACTCTCTACGCCCAACTTTATTAGCGAAGTCTTCTTTTTCGGCCTTCTCGGCCCTCTGGCCGTGTGGTTGGTTCTATGGTGGATTCGCCATGAGTGGCACGAACGTGAACGCGACAAACAAGCACTACAGCAAATGTACAATGAACTGTCCGAAGCACAAGCAAGGCTGAATACGCTACATGCCCAGCGAGGTGAGCTCCTGAATCGACTGATGTCCGTCCAGGAAGAGGAACGCCGGCGGGTGGCCCGCGAAATCCACGACGAGCTGGGCCAGTTGCTAACCGGCCTGAGCCTGAACCTGAAACTTTGTCGGGAAGCTGTGCCAGACGACCTCCCGACTGCCCATGGACACCTAATCAAAGCCAGCTCAGTGGTGCGGCACACCATTGAACAATCGCACCGCCTGATCGTAGACCTGCGCCCGACTGTACTGGACGACTACGGCCTGGTGCCGGCGCTAGAGGAGGAAGTGAACCAGCGCCTAACTCCGCTGGGAATTGAGGCAGAATTGGAGACCAGGGGAAACATGAAGCGGCTGCCGGCTGACGTAGCCACCGCCGCCTTCCGTATCGTTCAGGAGGCCATCACCAATGTAATTCGACATGCCAAAGCATCTCGGGTCCAAATCAAACTGCAGCAGACCGCCGCTGGACTGACGGTGACAGTCGAGGATGATGGCGTTGGGCTGCCCGAGAAGGGTCTCAGCAGCCTCAACGGGCACTCCGCCCTGGGTATTCTTGGCATGCAGGAACGTGCCAAGGCGCTGACTGGCTGGTTAGAGGTCGCCGCGCGCGATCCTCGCGGCACGCGGGTCTATCTGTGGTTACCGTTACAAACCGAGACGGCCTGAACCCCTTTTGCGAGGTCCAGAAGCCATGCCACGTGTGTATCTGATCTTTCGTAACCAACTCTTCAGTGATGCCATCCATGCCATTCTGAGAGCACACGCCAACATCGACTTGGTGGGGGCAACGACTGAACCCGACCAGGTCGTTGCCGATGTTGTAGCTCTGACACCTGATGTCATCTTGCTCGAAGAGACGGAAGGCAGCCCAGCAATGACTGGCATCCACGCTCTGCTGTCCAGCCCAATTCCGTACCGGCTGATTACCCTTCGCCTGGACGAAGACGGTATGCACGTGTGGTCACAGATCTGGCGACGGACTGTGCAGGCCGAAGATCTGGTACAAGCGATTGTGACGGCCGACACTACCGGGGCCAATGAGCACAAGAATTACGTTGAAGAAGCACCGGCAGTCGTATCTTCAAAGTAGGAGAAGTCAAACCATGATCAAACGTTCGCTACGTCCCTTTGCCTGGATCAGCCTGGGCGTGCTGGTCGGATTGCTGGTCTTCGCTGCCCGACCAACCGCCCATGCACTGCCAGAATATGCCGCCCGCACCGGGCAGCCGTGCGCTACCTGCCACGTCAACCCGGCCGGCGGCGGCCCGCGCACTATGCGTGGCTCACTGTGGCTTGCCCAGGGCAAACCTGACCAGGTGCCGGCCCTGCCCGGGGGTGAAGAGCAGGCCGGCGCAGCAACATTGGACGGCCAGGCACTGTTCGAGAAATTCGCTTGCTCGGGCTGCCACGGACCGAAAGGCGAAGGGGGCGTCGGTCCAGCCCTGAACCAGGCCGAAGCGCCCGCCGATGAGATCACCCAGGTCATCCGCAACGGACAGGGAGCGATGATGCCCTACAAGGCAGACACCTTGTCGGATACCGAGCTAGAGGCCATCATCCAGTACGTTCAAGCCTTGGGGCGCGGAGAAGTCGAGGCCGGCCCGGTGCTGGAGACACGACCGCTGCCCCCCGCCCAACTGACCTGCGGAGATCCGTCCGGGCACGGCGGGCGTGCAGACTGCGGTGGAAATTGAGGAGGACTGGCCGATGATTGACATTACGCGACGCGACTTTCTGAAAGCGACCGGCGGTCTTACAGCCACCGCAGCCGTGGCGACGGCCCTCAGCCAACCAGGGAAGAGCCTGACCCAGATCCACTCGGCCGTCGCCGGCTACGACGAAGTACACGAGGAACACACCGTCCCCACCGTGTGCCTGCTGTGCCCCAGCGGCTGCGGCATGCAGGGCCGCGTTGTGGACGGCCGGCTGGTCAAGCTGGAAGGCAGCCCACTCCACCCCATCAACCTGGGCGCCCTGTGCCCCAAAGGACAGGCCGCACCGGAGTTGCTCTACAATCCCGACCGCGTCCAGGGGCCGCTACGACGCATCGGCGAGCGCGGAGAGCGAAAGTGGGAACCCATCAACTGGGAGACCGCCCTCGCAATGGTCGCCGAGCGATTGCAGAAGCTGCGCGACCAAGGACATCCAGAGCGCTTCGCCTTCCTGTACGGCGAGACGCGGGGACAGATGCGCGACCTCATCACGCGCTTCACCCAGGCCATCGGTTCGCCCAACGCAGTCTCCCACGACAGCCTGAACATTGAGGCCGCCAAACTGGCCCACCTGCTCACCCAGGGCATCTACGATCTGATGGCCTACGACCTGGAGAACACAAGCTACCTGCTCTCCTTCGGGGCCAACTTGCTCGATGCCGGCCGGCCCGTCCAGCGCTTCATCGCCGGCCAATCCTACATGCGGCGCGGGCGACCCGAGCGCGGCAAGATCGTGATGGTAGACCCCCGGCAGGGCGTGAGCGGAGCTAAGGCCGACGAATGGATCCCCATCCGGCCTGGCACCGACGCGGCGCTGGCTCTGGGTATCGCCTATGTAATCATCTCTTCTGGCATGGTAGACCGCGATTTCGTGGAAAACTACGCTTTCGGATACGAGGACTGGGAGGACGAGGCCGGCGTTCAGCACATAGGCTTCAAGACCCTGGTGCTGGAAAACTACGACCTGAAGACGGCCGCCGAGATCACCGGCGTGCCGGCCGGCGTTATCGCCCGCATCGCCGGCGAGTTCGCCACCAACCTTCCGTCGGTTGCCCTGGTTCCGTGCAAGGGTGGATTGCTGAACGGCAGCGCTAATGGCCTGTACACCGCCATGGCCATCCACGCCCTCAACGCCCTGGTGGGTAGCATCGAAACTAAGGGCGGTGTGCTGGTCCAGCGGTACTCTGCCTGTCCTAGCTGGCCGGACCTGCCCCCGGACCCCAAGGCCGAGAGAGGCCGGCAGGCCGAACGAGTGGACGGCGCCGGCGCCAAATACCCGCTGGCCCGCCACGCCTACCAGGCCACTGCCGACCGCATCCGCCAGGGACACCCGCTCGACGTGCTCTTCCTGTACGATGCCAACCCCATGTTCGAATGCCCCAACGGCGGCGCCCGTTGGACGGACGCTTTCAACCAGGTTGATTTCATTGTGTCGTTCAGCAGCTTCCTGGATGAGACCGCTGAGTTCGCCGACCTTGTGTTGCCGGACCATACCTTCCTGGAACGCTGGCAAGACGACTTCATCGAAGGATTGGGCTACCCCGGTGTCGCCCTGCGACAGCCGGTGGTGGAGCCAGTCTTCAACACGCGCAACGCCGGCGATGTGCTCATCGAGCTGGCCCACCGGGTGGGGGGACCGGTTGCCGCCGCCTTCCCCTGGGCGAACTTCGTTGAGTTACTGAAATGGCGCCTGAAGGATGTGGGCGTTGGCTGGGACACGTTGACCGAACTGGGAGTCTGGGCTGTGCCGCCCTACAAACCCGCCAACCGGGGCAGCGATCCGTGGATCAACGAGCTCGTGGGGCGGGACCGGAAGCTATCGGCCCAGGACGGCTACTTTGACTTCTTCAGTCGGGAGTTGCACTGCCTGCTGGGCGACGCCGACGAGGCCACGTTGCAGCGTCTGGGGATTCAGGTCCGAGGCGATGAGATCTTCCTGCCGCACTACGAGCCGGCCTCCTTCCAGGGAGACGAGGAGATGTACCCGTTCGCGCTGAACGTGGTCACCCTGATGAGTCTGGGACCCTACACCGCCAATGCGAACCTGCCAACGCTCCAGGAAATCAGCGGCATGACGGTCTGCGAGACCTGGGACAGTTGGCTGGAGATAAACCCGGAGTCGGCTCATAGGCTTGGCCTGCGGAACAAGGATCCGGTGTGGGTGGAAAGCCCCTTCGGAAAGGCGCGCACCAAAATCCGCCTGGTCCCCGGACTACGCCCCGACGTGGTGAACCTGCCCTACAACCAGGGGCACCGCGCCGTTGGGCGCTGGGCCAAGGACCGGGGTGTGAACGGCCTGGAACTCATGGGGCCGGACACGGAGCCGCTCACCGGCCTGGCCGCGTTTACAAACACACGGGTGA
>JBHHXF010000347.1:0-4553 GCA_046756905.1 Anaerolineae bacterium
GCTCCAGCCACGACGAGCACGGCTTCATCACCAAGGATCCACAGACCCTGGACCGCCTGAACCGGCACCTGGCCGCGAAGATCGAAGATCACGCCGACGAGATTGCCCTGGTTCGATCCGATCTGGAGGCCGGCGCGCGGACGCTGCTGATCAGCTACGGCGTCTCCGCCCGTTCGATGGTCGAAGCGGTCCAGATCGCGCGTAGACGTGGACAACGAGTGTCGGCGCTGACAATCTACTCGCTGTGGCCCGTGCCGGAGAGGGCGGTCCGCGCGGCGCTGGCCGGCATCGAACGGGTCGTCGTCGCCGAGCTGAACCTGGGTCAATATCGACGCGAGATCGAACGCATCGTGGGAGGCTCAGCCGAAGTGGCCGGCGTGCATCGCGTGGATGGCGAACTCATCACACCCCAGCAGATCCTGGCGGAGATAATCGTATGACCATGCCGCAAACGGTATCATCTGAAATCCTGTTCGACAACTACCTGGACCCGACTACGCTGCCCTACGCTTTCTGCCCAGGATGCAGCCATGGCCGCATCCTGGATCAGATCAACGCCGCCCTGGTCCAATTGCAGCTCGATCCCCGCAGCGTGGTCATCGTGACCGATATTGGCTGCGTTGGCATCTCTGACAAGTACTTCGCCACCCACGCTTTCCACGGACTGCACGGCCGCTCGGTTACGTACGCCACCGGCATCAAGCTGGCCAATCCCGATTTGAAGGTGATCGTGCTCATTGGCGACGGCGGCTGCGGGATTGGGGGGCACCATCTGGTGAACGCCGCTCGGCGCAACATTGGCGTGACGGTGCTGGTGTTCAACAACCTGAACTACGGCATGACGGGCGGCCAGTATTCGGCGACGACGCCCGTGGGTAGCATCACCTCCACCACGCCCCACGGTCACCTGGAGCGACCGCTGGACATCGCCGGCACGGCTGCCGTGAACGGCGCCGGCTTCGTCGCCCGCACCACCGCCTTCGACCCCGCCCTGCCCGACCTCATCGCCCAGGCCATCAGCTACGACGGCTTCTCGCTGCTGGACATCTGGGAGCTGTGCACCGCTTACTACGTGCCCAACAACGAGTTCAGCCGGCGCGCCCTGGAAGAGACGATGACACGGCTCGACTACGAGACCGGCCTTGTGCACACGGGAAGCCGACCCGAGTACAGCCAGGCCTACCGCGCGGTCAGCGCCAACCTGGAGGGGCAGCCGGTGCGCCAACCCCGCTCCCTGCCGACCCTGTTCGGTTCCCGCCTGGATCACCCTATGCGGCTGATCATCGGTGGCGCCGCCGGCCAGCGCGTGAAGACGGCCGGGACGCTTCTCGCCACCGGCGGGGTCCTGGCCGGCCTGTGGGCGACCCGCCGCGATGACTATCCCGTCACCGTTCAGTCCGGCCACTCCATCTCCGAGGTGGTCCTGAGCCCAACGCCGATCCACTACACCGGCATCCAGCAGCCCGACGTCGTCGCGCTGCTGGCACCGGAGGGTGCGCAGCGTTTGCGGATCAGGCTGGCCGGCATGGACCCGACCGGCACGGTCTACCTGGCAGATAGGCTCGATGCCGTGGAGACGCCGGCTCAGACCGTCGCCTTCGATTTTCCACCCGAGGCGCGCCGGCACGTGCGCAAAAGCCTGTCTACCCTGGCGGTGGGCCGGCTGGTTCAGGCGCTGGACCTGTACCCGCTGGAGGCCCTGCGCGAAGCCATTCGCCGTACCCAGCGCCCTGCCATCGCGGAGATCAACATTGCTGCCCTTGACACGATCACGCCTTAGGCCGGATCGATCATGACAATGGATCAAGAACAGAAAGCACCTGGGAGATTGCTGCACGGCGCCCTGGTCAGACTCACCGCGCTCACTCCCGACGACCTGCCCGCTATCGCCCGCTGGTATGAGAACACCGAGTTCCTACGGCTGTTTGATTCCCGTCCGGCCTATCCCCAGACGGAGAAGGAAATAGCCCAGTGGCTGGAAGAGATGCAGAAGTCAGCCAACGACTTCCCATTCGGTATCCGCCGGCTCGACAACGACGAGCTCATTGGTTATGTTGAGATAGACGGGGTTGCGTGGACTCATCAGGTGGGCGGAATGGGCCTGGGCATCGGCGATGCGGCCAACTGGGGCAAGGGCTATGGATACGAAGCCACACAGCTCGCCCTGGAGTTTGCCTTCCAGGAACTTAACCTGCACCGTGTGGTGGTGACTGTGTACAGCTACAACAAACGCTCCATGAGGCTGTGCGAGAAGCTGGGCTTCCAGCGCGAGGGGGTGTATCGGGAGCACCTGCTGAGGGATGGCCGGCGCTATGACATGCACGTGTTCGGTCTGCTTCGCCGGGAGTGGGAAGCCCATACCAGGTCAAAAGAGGAAGAGACGAGCACGTTTTGATGTACCATCATCCCTCATGCCCCTCCGGCGAAACTTCGCGCAGCACCTCAATGAGCCTTTCCGGTCCAACGATTTCCGCCAGGACGAGCAGGGGATTCGGCAGCGGTTCCTGCCACAGCCAGGCCGGGCGCAGCCAGAAGTCCTCCAGCACCGCTGAGTGGACAACCTCATCATCTTCGGTAGCGAAAAGCTCATAGCGCCCATCCTCGTCCAGGCAGTAGAAGTCAGCCCGCCGGTAGCCAGGGCGGGAATCGACGATCCAGTACTCACGCACGCCGGCGGTCTCGTACTCGCGGAACTTCCGGCTGCGATCCTCCTGCACACTGCCGGGCGAGACGACCTCCACAACCAGGTCAGGTGGGCCGGCCAGCCGACGAGAGCCAAGAGCATCCATACGCTCCTTGGCCAGGAAGAAAACGTCGGGTTCGCGGGCCGGCCCGCCGGGCCAGAGCTTGACCTCGAACGGTGCGATGCGTACCAACCCCAGGCCCATCCACTCAACAAACAGAGCCAGCAGGCGTTCCAGCAACTCGACAATGAATTGATGCTCATTCCTCGGTGGCATGTAGACAATTACCTCCCCCTCAACCCACTCGGCTCGCATGTCCTCATCGGCCCATTCCAGGAACTCTTCGTAGCTCATGCGCAGGCGCTGAGGCTCCTCCGTCACTACTCTCGTCTGCAATTGGGGTACAGTCATGGCTCACCTCTCGTCTGCCAGACGCGCCCTGAGATGGCGCTCAGGGAATGTCCTGAGTTGATCGCAAGGAACAACATCGGGAAACCGGTGCCATAATCATACCACGTCAGTGACGGTCGTGCAACAGCGCCCAGTCGCGTGGCTTCCTTGACAAATCGGACACACGCTTTATCATTGACCCGCCCTGCGCACCATCCCGATGGAGGTTCACCATGCTCACAATCAACGAGAATCGCCTGCTCGCAGACCTCGAAGACCTGGCGAGAATCGGACGCACGCCCGCCGGCGGCGTCTCGCGCCCGGCCATGTCGCCGGCTGACGTGGAGGGGCGCGCCTGGTTCCGCGCGCGGGTAGAAGCCGCCGGCCTCCAGTTCCGCCAGGACGGCGCCGGCAACCTCTCGGCAATCCTGCCGGTGGACGACCCCGACGCCCCCACGCTGCTGGTCGGCTCACACCTGGACAGCGTGCCCAACGGCGGCCGCTTCGACGGCGCGCTGGGCGTGCTGGCCGCGCTGGAATCCTTGCGCACGATCAAAGAGGCTTCGTCCCGAGGCTCAGCCCGAGGGGCCGGCCTGCGACTGCCGGTTCACCTGGAGGCCATCTCCTTCACCGACGAGGAAGGTGCCGTGTTGGGGCTGCTGGGCAGCCAGGCCGTGGCCGGTCAGTTGACGCCGGAACATCTGGACCAGGCGCGCGGCGGGCAGGAACAGTTGGAGGCCGGCCTGCAGCGCCTCGGGATTACCCGAGAGAGCATGCTGACTGCCCGGCGCGACCCGGCGAAACTCATCGCCTTCGTGGAGCTGCACATCGAGCAGGGGACGCGGCTGGAAGAGGCCGGCATCGACATCGGCGTGGTGACGTCCATCGTGGGCATCCGCTCCCACTGGCTGCGCTTCGTGGGGCAGGCAGCCCACGCCGGCACCACCCCTATGCACCGCCGCGTCGACCCCCTGTGGGGAACCGCCGCCTTCGTGCAGCGCGCCCGCGACCTGGTGATGAGCCGCTTCTCCCCCGGCGTGATGAACTGTGGACAGCTTCACGTCCAGCCCGGCGCGTTCAACATCGTGCCGGCGGAGGTGCGCCTGGCCCTGGAGTTCCGCCACGGGACGGAGTCGCAACTGGACGAGATGGAGCGCGCACTGCTCAGCCTGGCCGAAGAGATCGCGCGCGAGCACAGCCTGTCGGCGGAGGCCACGCCGGCGGACCACTGCCTTGCCGCGCCGCTGGACGAGGACGTTATGCAAGCCATCGAACAGGCAACGACGAAACTCGGCCTGTCCCACACGCGGCTGGTGAGTTTCGCTGGCCACGACACCCAGGCCATGAGCCGTATCACCCCCAGCGCGATGCTGTTCGTGCCGTCGGTGGCCGGCATATCCCACAACCCGCAGGAGTTCACCCGCCCCGCGGACGCGGTGAACGGGGCCAATGCCCTGCTGCACACGCTGCTGGAGCTGG
>JBHHXF010000348.1:0-4547 GCA_046756905.1 Anaerolineae bacterium
TGTCATTCCGAACGGAGCGCCAGCGGAGTGAGGAATCCCTGCTACCTTGCAAGAAAGGACAGGAC
This sequence comes from Anaerolineae bacterium, assembly GCA_046756905.1. Classification (GTDB taxonomy): domain Bacteria; phylum Chloroflexota; class Anaerolineae; order Epilineales; family JAANWY01; genus JBHHTZ01. The sequence goes on from JBHHXF010000348.1 coordinate 66, forward strand.
TCGTTGGTAAGTGAATCACCACCCTCGAAGAGAAGATTGGCTTCTTCCCCAGCGGAATCCACTTTTTTACGTACGGTCTCAGGGATTCCTCACTCCGCTGGCGCTCCGTTCGGAATGACATATGTGCGTGGGCTGAGATGTAGTTGGTCGTTGCGATGCCCCGATTATTCTCTCAAGGTTCATAAGTCGTTACTACGGGTCAAGAGTATTACCTGAGCGCCCGATGAAAGGTCTCCACGGCGCTCGCCACGCCGTCCTCCGACCGGATGCGTTCGCCTAGAGCCACCGCGCGGGCGCGCATCGTGTCGTCGCCGACGGCGGTCTGAATTGCGGCTGCCAGCTTATTCGCCGTCAGCTTCTTCTGCGGAATGGGCGGAGGGCCCACCCCTAGCGCCGCGACTCGCTCGCCCCAGAACGGCTGATCCGCAAAATAGGGCGCCACGACAGAGGGGACGCCGGCTCGCAGTCCGGCCGCGGTCGTGCCGGCACCCCCGTGATGCACGACGGCTGCCATCTGCGGAAACAGCCAATCGTGGGGCACCGAATCGACGGCGAATACATCACCGGGCAGGTCAAGGCTTCCAAGATCACTCCATCCACTCAGCAGTACCCCGCGTTGGCCGGCTTGCGCCAGCGCGTCCAGGATGAGCTGCGTAAGCTCTTCCGGGTCCTTATCGACCATGCTTCCAAAGCCGACATACACAGGTGGTGGACCGGCCTCGATAAAGTCCACCAGGCCGGCTGACGGCTGCCAGTCAGCCGGCTGATCCAGGAACCAGTAACCCGTTACGTGGTGCCACGCCGGCCAGTCAGCGGGCCTGGGGACGACCGCAGGGCTGAAGCCGTAGAGGAAGGGCTCGCGCTTCTCGTAGTAGAGCCAGCCGTAGTAGTTCAGGCGAGGCGCCGCCGGCAGCTTCAGGCTTTCCTGACGCCATTCGTTGACCACCGAAATAAGAGGCTGGACGAAGAGCTGCTCACCCGCCAGGTGGGTCAGCAGGTTGAAGGTTCCCCCCAAGTTCAATCGCTGGGGCAACTGAATCAACGGAAAGGCGCGTGTTCGGGTCAGGGGTTGGAGTATGGCTGCGCAGGAGGGGATACCCAATGCCTCCGCGATGTGGAAGCCGGCGAAGCCAAACAGCGAGTAGATGATAGCGTCCGCGTCCTGGCAGACCTCCTGCGCGTCGGCCAAGAACTGCTCCATGAACGGCCGGAATATATCGAGAAAAAGACGAACGAAGCGCACGGGGTTGCGGCCGGATTCAAGCCAGGCCTGCCCTGTCTGGCCCTGCAGCAACTCTTGGGGGTTGCCTTCGATAGGGGCGAAGTCCAGGCCGTGGCTGACGACGAAGTCCTGGAATGGGCTGTGGGTCGCCAGTCGCACCTGATGGCCGGCCTTCTTCAGCCCAAGACCCAATGCCGTGTAGGGACGCACGTCGCCCATGGAGCCTACACTCAGGATCGTGATACGCATATCCCCTCACTTCATCTGGTGACGCGAGATTCTCAGGGGCGGGAACAGGCCACTTAGGAACGGTGATTCAATAACTTTCCCATTTCCAGATCAGGGTAGCGCCGGCTGAGTAGGAGCCCTTCGACAAGCTCAGGATGAACTCCGCGACGTATCGAAGCCAAGCGGGTCTCGAAAACAGGCCTTTTACACTCCGGCCGCTTGGTTTCGATACGCTCCGGCACGAAAAGCGTGTGCCTCCGCTACTCAACCGGCGCTCGCGCCAGGATGCAAACGCGCAAGTTATCTAATTCTCATTCCTTAGCTCGCCAGGGCCGGCGATCTTTCCAAAATGCCGGTCAGGCAGCCGATGCCGCCGGCAGCCTTGAGAAGCTCATCTACCTCGACCGTGTGGCAGGTGATGCCGGCTCCCTCGTAAAACGCCTGGGTGATGGGGTTGCCGGCGGCCATCAGGATATGTCGAGGACCCAGCGTCACGAAGTTGAGCGCCATTCCGCGCACCGCTTCCCCCTCATCCGGCAGGAAGAGGACGCTGTACCCACGTGCCTGCAGGGCTTCCACGGCGGCGAAGGGTACGTGGCCAGGCCAGGCGATGGCCAGATCGCGGTCGGCGAAGCGGAGTTGTCCCATGAGATGCATCGTGCCGAAGGACAGCCCAACTGGGATGACCTCGACGCCCAACTCCCAAAGCAGGCTCGTCACTTGTGCTGCTCCCTCGGCGTTGGTCCGCAATCCCGTCGCCAGGAGGACAGTCTTCGGGTCGATCCAGGCTGCGTCCGCCCCTTCAAAACCGGGGTCCACCAGCTCCTCCAGCTCTGTTCCGGGCCGGTGGAACAGGACTGCCTTGAGCGGCGACCACTCACTGTCCGCACCACACCTCCCCCACACCTCTCCGATCTCTTCCTGCAAGGACGCCGTGCGTGGTAACCAGCCGGCATGTTTGGGTGCTCAACGTGAGCCGCGCGGGCCGGCGCGTGGAGGGTTGCCCCGAGGGATGTGCCACAGTCGGATAAGATGAGAAGCGGAAAGGCTCTTCGGTCCGATTCATGATCAACCCGCGTATGCCCGCCTCACCTCTTCCGCAATAATCCTGATGCCCTCGCTGACCACCGCCTCAGCCTGCGAGTAGTTTACCCGAATACACTCGTGCTTGTGTTGCCACGGCTCCCGCAGTCCAGGGAAGAAATAGTGACCGGGCACCACGAGTACCCGTCTCGCCTTGAGACGCTCGTAGAGCTGCTGGCAGGTGATAGGCAGATCCCTGAACCAGAGCCACAAGAAGAAGGTGCCTTCCGGCTTGTGGATGTAGTAATCGAGGCCCTCCATCTCCTCCTGCACCCAGGCCACGGCCTGCTCAACCTTTTTCCGGTAGTAGGGTCGGATCACATTTCGACTCACGTCGATGATCTCGCCGCTCCTGACCAGGTCGAGGGCCAGGTAGGCGCCGAAAGCGGCCGGCGCCAGGCTGATGATGGCGTTCATGTTGCCCACCGCCAGGGCGATCTGCTCGCTGGCGATGACGATGCCGGTACGCGGACCCGGCAGGCCGAGCTTGGACAGGCTCATGCAGAGGATGATGTGCTCATCCCACACCGGCTCGGCGTCGGTGAACATGATGTTGGGGAACGGAGTGCCGTAGGCGTTGTCGATGATGAACGGGATGCCATGCTCGCGGGCCAGTCGGGAGAGTCGGTCGATCTCGGCGCGGGTGAGGACGTTCCCCGTCGGGTTGGTGGGGCGCGACACACAGATGGCGCCGATTTCGTCGGTGACGGAGACGGCGTCGAAGTCGATGTGGTATTTGAAGAAGTGATTTTCCAGGTACTCGATCTCTGGCCGGCTGGCTACAAAGAAGTCGTCCGTCAGCCCCACGTCCAGGTAGCCGATGTACTCCGGGGCCAGCGGCAGCAGGATTTTCCGGTGGGCGCCGGCCTCGCACTCGCCGGCGAACATGTTGAAGAGGTAGAAGAAGGCAGTCTGGCTGCCGTTGGTCAGGGCGATGTTTTCGGGGCGCACATCCCAACTGTATTGCTCGCGCAGCAGGGCGGCCAGCGCGTCGATGAAGCGTTGTTCGCCGCGCGGGGTGTCGTAGTTGCCGATGAGCCGCTCGTACTCGCCGGCGTGCTCCAACATGCGGTCCATGCGCGCCACGAACCGCTGTTGCACCTGCGGGATGTAGGCCGGGTTGCCGCCGCCCAGCATGAGCATCTCTTCGCCGCCGGCCATCGCCTTTCCCAGGTCGTCCATCAGGTGGAGAATGCCGGAATCGGTGGTGAATTTCTTGCCGAATTTCGAGAATTGCACAAATCTTTCCTTTCTCAGTTCGTTGCAGTGTTGCTGCGCCCGGCCGCAAGCTTCGCCGGCGGCTACCACGGGCGGCCGGGCTGTTGTGTATTCGCCCGGCAGAATGAGAACCGCGGATGGGCAGGAAGACGCGGATCAGGATGAGACGCGTGGCGTCCCACTGCCGGCCAGGGACAGGTCACGCCGTTTTTCTTTTATGGCCTCGGCCCGCGTCTGTTGTGACCCGTGGCATTGCCGGCCGGGGGGTTGTCAGCGGATTGCCTTCGGCGTAGCGGATTAATCGTGAGAGACCAGAAGATGGGTTCGATGATGTTGCACAGGGCGTGATGGACTACCCGATCGCGAAACGGCGCAGCCGAGATGAGGCGGCGTTTGGGTTCGTGGATGTAGAAGGAATGGTAGTCGCCAGGCGTGTAGGTTTTGGCGACCAACTGCTGGTTCAACTCGACCAGATTGGACTCCAAGTGATACTCAAATGAGGCGGCGGGTGGCCGCCCCCGCTTACCCTTGCGCGCTTTGCGGTAGGCCAGATAGATGTTGTCCCAGTCACACACCCTTGGATAGAGGTTGCGATACGTTTTCATACATACCTCCGTATCTTCTCAATATTTCGGGGCGGCGTAGGGGCGAGGCAAGTCGGATTGGCGGTGTCGAGGCAAAAGAACCTGCTCTCCGACTTGCCTCGCCCCTACTTTTGGAGAACATACCAT
>JBHHXF010000349.1:0-4529 GCA_046756905.1 Anaerolineae bacterium
ACTGACTACTGGCCGTTGGAAGGGAGAATTCCATGCCCGAGATCACATACCTTCAAGCCATCAGCGACGCCCTGTGGGAGGAGATGGAGCGCGATCCGAGCGTGTTCCTGCTGGGCGAGGACATCGGCGTGTACGGTGGGGCCTTCAAAGTCACCAAGGGGTTCATTGACCACTTTGGACCGAAGCGGGTGCTGGACACACCTATGGCCGAGACAGCCATCGTGGGAGCAGCCATCGGTGCGGCCCTCATGGGCATGCGTCCCGTGGCCGAGATGCAGTTCGCCGATTTCATCTCCTGCGCCTTCGACCAGTTGGTGAACTTCGCCGCCACCAACCACTACCGCTGGGGCGGGGCGGTGCCCCTCGTGGTTCGGGCACCGTCGGGAGGTGGCGTGCGCGCCGGCCCGTTCCACTCGCAGAACCCCGAAGCCTGGTTCGCCCACGTGCCCGGCCTCAAGGTCGTGGCCCCCTCGACGCCCTACGATGCCAAGGGCCTGTTGAAAGCCGCCATCCGGGACGACAACCCGGTGATCTACTTCGAGAACAAGTACCTCTATCGGCACGCCAAGGGCGAGGTGCCCGATGAGGACTACGTGGTCCCCCTCGGCGTGGCGGATGTCAAGCGCACAGGAGAAGACCTGACCGTGGTGACGTATTCCGCCATGGTCCAGGAATCCCTGGCCGCAGCCGAGACGCTGGCCGAAGAGGGCATCGAAGTGGAAGTTGTGGACGTGCGGACGCTCAAGCCGCTGGACCGGGAGACGATTCTGAACTCGGCCCGGAAGACCGGCAAGGTCGCCGTGGTACACGAAGCGTACCGCTCGTACGGAGCCGGCGGCGAACTGGCAGCCCTCATCGCCGAGGAAGCCTTCGAGTGGCTGGACGCACCGCTGGTCCGCATCGCCGCCCCCGACACGCCGGCGCCCTACAGCCCGCCGCTGGAGGACGCCTTTCGACCCGACGCAAATCGGATTGCTGTGGCGCTGCGTGATTTGGCGGCGTATTGACCAACCCCTCGATACCCCTTGACAAATCCGGTCAGTTTTGCTATAATATTGACTGACTAACCAGTCAGTCGACGACCATTGAGCAAGTGAATTGTGAGGTGTCCCGATGTCACCTCGTGCGCCTGAGGAGACACAGAGAATTCGCGAGGAGCGGCAAACCCAGATCCTCGCAGCGGCCTCCGAGTTGTTCGCCGAGAAGGGATTTCACGACACAAAGGTGTCGGAAATCGCGGCGCGGGCCGGCGTTAGCCAGGGCACCGTCTACTGGTACTTCGATTCCAAAGACGCGCTGTTCGAAGCGACTTTCAAAAGCCAATTCGAAACGTTTGTCCAGCCGCTATACGAAATCGTCGCAGATGACGGGCGATCAGCAGTAGATAAGCTCATGGACATCGCCGGTGCGTCGATCGACCTGTTCGCCGACAACATCGACTTAGTTTTTGTGATGCTTCAAGTCATGGCAACACAGGAAGTGGCCAGTATCATTACCCACGATTTCAGAGAATACTACGACCAGTTCAAGGTCTTTCTCACGCCACTTTTCGAAGAGCTTGGCGATCCTGACCCGGCTGCCACAACTTCCATGTACATGGCCGTGCTCGACGGTTTGATGTTGCAGTGCCTTTTTGGCCCAGATTGGTTCGATCGTGACCACGTCCTGGCTCAAATCCAGGAGAAGTTCAATCTCAAGGAGGGATAATCATGGGAATCGCTGTTCTGGCCATTATCTTGGCAATCATTGGAGTGTTGACCGGGTGGCTGGCGCCCATGGTGGTCAGCAGCCGGCGGCCCTACGGCATGGGCGGCGACATCATCGCCTGCGTGCTTACGATGCTTGCCGTTGGGCTGCCCGAGTGGCTGTGGATCATGCCGGCGCTGAACTTTGGCGGCTGGATAAAGTGGGCCGGCACCATCGGTGATCCTTTCGTCCTGGCTCTGATCGTGCTATGGCTCATGCGCAAGATCAAGCCGGCCGAGCCGGCAGGCCGGTAGAGGAGATTGGAGATTGGAGATTGGAGATTGGGAATGACAATCTCCAATCTCTAATCTCCAATCTCCAATCCCGAACAACAGGCGGAGGTGAAACGATGACCATCACAGCGTCCCAGGTACATCCACCGCGAGGCTGGAAACGAATACCATGGCGTTTGCCTATCTGGCTGTACCGTGCCAGGCTGGGCTGGTTGCTGGGCGACCGAGCCTTGCTGTTGACCCACACCGGTCGCAAGAGCGGCCTGCCCCGCCACGCGGTTTTGGAAGTGATCCGCCACGATCCTGCTACAGACACGCACTTCGTCGCCTCGGGTTTCGGCGAAAAAGCGGATTGGTTCCGCAACATTCAGAAAACGCCGCAGGTCACCATCCAGGTGGGACGGCGGAACATGGCTGCCATCGCGGAGCGCCTGCCCCTTGAAGATGCTGAGCGCGAGCTGTTGGACTACGCTCGTCGCCACCCCACTGCGCTGCGCTACCTGGCCCGCATCCTGGGTTACCGCGTTGAGAACACTGACGAGGACGTGCGTGCTCTAACTCAGGTTGTGCCCATTGTGGCCTTCCGAGTCCAAGGACATCCATCGGAGATAGAAGGATGACGCAGATTCGTTGGGAGCCACCGGAACCCAGGGAAGGTCTTGCCGGCGCATGGGATAAGTTTGTCGGCCCAGGCGCGACGCCGGCCGAGAACTGGCTGCAAGCTGTGCCCGCCGCTGCGGCCGGCATTGCCGTGCCGGTGTACGCGATCCTGAACGACCTGGGATGGACAACGGTACAACTGGTCGTGGCCGGCCTGCTTGCCTTTGACATCATTGGTGGGGTGATCACCAATGCCACTTCTACCGCCAAGCGTTGGTACCACCGCGAGGGACAGGGTTTCAGGCAGCATTTTGGTTTCGTTGCCATTCATGCAGTCCAAGTTCTCCTGGTCGCGTGGCTGTTTCGGGGTGGGGACTGGATCTTCTTCGGGGTGATGTACGGCTACCTGCTCACTGCTGCCTGGATCATCCTGCGCACACCACTATATCTGCAGCGCCCAGTGGCCCTGGTCCTGTACTGCGGCACGATCCTGCTAGGCACTTATGCCTTCGCTCCGACTGCTGGTCTTGAATGGTTCATCCCGTTCTTCTTCCTGAAATTGCTTGTTAGCCACCTGTTGAAAGAAGCACCTTTTCATCCTGGGGAAGCGACGACATGTATTCCTGATCCAGGGAGTGCGCAATGATTGCGTGGATCAACTTTGCCGTGCTGATCGTCTCAACTTCGCTCTGCCTGTATTTCTACGTGAAGAGCGCCGGCCCGGCGGCTTTGGAGCAGAAGATTGGACCAGCCGCCTACGCGAAATGCACCCGCTATCGAATGCTGGCCTCGATTTTCATGACCATCGCCGGCGTCAACTACGTGGTCTACTATTTCTACCCGCTGCCCATCCCGCTGCCGCGAACCTTCCCCTGGCCGTGGTGGGGTTCGGCCTTGATCGCGGTGGTGATCGCCGTTCCAGCGGGCTATGTGTGGGTGCGGGGGATGAAAGATGCCGGCGAAGAGACGATGTTCGTGAAGCAGGAGCATACCCTCTACGGCGGCATCTACGAGAAGGTCCGGCATCCACAGGCCGTGGGTGAATTGCCCTACTGGTGGGTATTCGCCTTCCTGGCCCACTCGCCATTTCTGGTGTTGTTCTCTTTCATCTGGGTCCCGATCTTCGCCATCATGTGCTGGGCCGAGGAGCAGGATCTGGTCCTGCGCTATGGGGAAGCCTACGAGGAGTACAGACAGCACACCGGCGCATTCATCCCCAAGAGAAGCTAACCTTCTTGTCAGACCATGAACCTACGACAAACGCTTTCCATCTTACGCAAAGAATGGTGGCACATTGTCCGTGACCGCCGGACGGCACTGCTGGTGACGCTGACACCGGTGCTGTTCCTGGTTGTGCTGGCCTACAGCTTTTCCATTGAGATCAAGCAGGTGACGCTGGCCGTGATGGATCAGGACAAGACCCCCCTATCGCGACGGTATTTGGCCACGTTCACGGACTCAGGCGACCTGGTGACATGCTGTGCCGCCTCGAGCTACGACGAGATCGAGCGCTGGCTGGTGGACGGTCGGGTCAAGGCGGCCGTGGTGATCCCGCCGGCCTTCATGGAGCGCATCGAAGCCGGCCAGTCCGCCGGCGTCCAGGTGATCGTCGATGGGACAGACCCGAACACAGCCAACCATGCCATCACTCACATCATGGGGCGGAGCGAGAGCTTCTCGGGGAATTTGGCGCTGGCCTCGCTGGAGCGGCGCGGCTATCCGATGGCCGGCGAGATCGAGCCTATCGATCTGCGGCTGCGGACCTGGTACAACCCCAGCCTGAAGTTCCTCATCGGGATCGTGCCGGCGCTAATCGGCGTGGTGCTGGGGATGCCGGCGATTTCCGCCTCCCTGGCCATTGCCCGGGAGAAGGAGTGGGGCACGCTGGAGGGGCTGATCGCCACGCCCATTGGCCGGCTGGAACTCCTGGTCGGCAAGCTGATCCCATAC
>JBHHXF010000350.1:0-4515 GCA_046756905.1 Anaerolineae bacterium
GCCAATCTCTGATCTCTAATCTCTGGTCTCGTAAACGTACCGGTGTTAGGAAGCGCCTCGCTCGCCGTGCTGTTGAGCGGGGACGTGCCTGTGTGCTATCGAATGAACAGCGGCGCCAGCACCAATGTGATCGTCGAGAGCAGCTTGATGAGCACGTGGAGGGATGGGCCGGCCGTGTCCTTCCACGGATCGCCCACAGTGTCTCCGACGACAACAGCGGCGTGTAGATCGGCGTAACTGTTATCGTCTGGGTTCGCTGAGACGAATTCACTCATCCCGCCGGCCTCGATGAACTTCTTGGCATTGTCCCAGGCCGCGCCGCCGTTGTTCATCACCGTCGCCAACAGGATGCCGACGGCCGTGCCGATCATGAGCAGGGCTGCTTCGGCCTCGGCCTTGAGTACCACGCCGACGAGGATTGGCACAAGGACTGCTATGCTGCCGGGAAGAACCATCGCCCGCAGTGCTCCGCGAGTGGTGATGTCAACACAGCGCGCGTATTCCGGCCGAGCCTCGCCGGTCATGATGCCGGGAATCTCGCGAAACTGGCGGCGCACCTCTTCGATGATCTCGCCGGCTACTTTGCTGACGGCCTGAATGGCCAGGCTGCTGAACAGGAAGATTAACATCCCGCCGATAAGGGCGCCGACAAAAACCTCCACTTTCCCCAGATTCACGACGTGAGCCGCCCGCGCAATCTCCTCGAGTCGTCCGCCTGTCACTCCGGCTGCCCGTGCCTGGGCAACCTTCACCAGCGCCACCTTGTCCAGGTAGGCCGAGAAGAGCAGGAAGGCTGCCAGGGCGGCTGAACCGATGGCGTAGCCCTTGGTCAGCGCCTTGGTGGTGTTGCCGGCAGCGTCCAACGCATCGGTGCCGGCCCGCACCTCGGGTGGCGCATCGCTCATCTCAACAATACCTCCGGCATTGTCCACGATCGGACCGAAGGTGTCCATGGCCAGGATGTAGGCGGCTGTCATCAACATGCCCATGGTTGCCACGGCGGTGCCATAGACGCCACCCTCCCGCGCTGTCAGGCCCGGTATCACGTCGGTCAAATGGGTACCGGTCCAAAAAGATGCGATCAACGCAATGCCGATTACGATAACCGGGGCGGCTGTGTTCTCGAAACCTATGGCGATACCCGAGATGATGTTGGTCGCTGTACCCGTTAGTGAGGCTTCCGCGATGGTCTTGACTGGCCGCCAGCGGGCTTCGGTATAGTACATTGTGATGTATACGAAGGCCAGGCTCGTTGCCAGGCCGATCAGGCCGGCGACAAAGAACCAGAACCAGCCATTACCCAGTAGGAAGTAAGTGCTGATGAATATGCCGACCGCTGACAACAGCGTTGACACGTAGTAGCCGCGATTCAGGGCGTCCATCGGGTGCTGGCCTTCGCGATACCTGACCGAGAAGACGCCGGCAATGCAAGCAATTAGACCGAAGGAGCGCACTACCAGAGGGAAGAATATCCAGGCCGCGTCTTGCGTTCGCAGGAATAGGGCCACACCCAGTATCATGGCTCCGATGTTCTCGGCCACGGTGGATTCGAACAGGTCCGCGCCACGGCCGGCGCAGTCGCCTACGTTGTCACCCACCAGGTCGGCAACCACGGCGGCGTTGCGCGGGTCGTCCTCGGGGATGCCGGCCTCCACCTTGCCGACCAGGTCAGCCCCAACATCGGCAGCCTTGGTGTAGATACCACCACCGAGTTGAGCGAACAGCGCCACGAAACTGGCCCCGAAGCCCATGCCCACGATGAGGAAGGGAGCATCCTGAGGATTGCTGAGCCCGCCATATAACAGGAACATGAGGAATACGCCCAGCAAGCTCAGGGACACAACCAGAAAGCCCGACACTGCCCCTCCCCGCAGTGCGACGAGCAGAGCCGGCCCGACGCCATCTCGGGCAGCACTGGCTGTACGCTGGTTTGACTGGACCGCGACATACATCCCGACAACGCCTGAGATAGCCGAGGCTGTGGCGCCAACCAGGAAGGCAATGCCGGTTCTTATGCCAAGGGCCATACCTGTGACGTTCGTCTCAGAATGTTTTTCAAAGAGGCCAATCAAGACCGCGATGATGACGGCGGTAACTATAGCGAGCAAACCAATGGTTTGGTATTGGCGACGGAGGAAGGCCACCGCGCCTTCGAAAATCGTGTCGCCAACGCGGGTCATTTCGGGTGTGCCGGTGTCCCGTCCAAGCACATCCCGAGCCAGATAGATGACGAACAAAATAGCGAGGATCCCCGAAATGGGGACTATCCAAATCCAGGTCATATCAGTCTCCTCCTTGACTTGATGATAAGGTGTGCGTCATATATTGTCACATTGGCGATAGCCAACGTAGACGCCGATGTTGTAACACCACAGGCTGAAGGCAAAGAAAAGCCTCCTGTCCAGTGTAGCATATCGCTTTCTGGTGTCAAGAGGTCCACGTTTCTTGAGGAAGGGGCCACGGCCAGTATTTTAGCACAAAATGGCTGATATGCAAAAGGCCGTGCATGAAAACCGTTATTCGGAACGCGATGAACGGCGATCATAAGCATGTAGTCGAATCGATGGAGCGGCGGTCGCCGGCCGGCTGCCCGTGCCAGGTCGCGACGACCGCTGCTGCTCACTGGCCGCCAGGTAAATGCCGGCCAGAATGACTGCGCCGCCTCCGACTTGCAGCGGGGTGAAGCCCTCGCTCAGCAGGATGTACGCTAGGATGGCTGCCATCACTGGCTGGCTAAGCAGCCCAACGGACACAAATGAGGCCGGCAGGTGGCCCGTGGCCCAGGCGATGGCCGACACGCCGATCACCTGGGAAACGAGACCCTGCGCAATCATCGCCGCATAGGTTGAATTAGAATATCCGCCTAAAGACAATCCACCACCCAGGGCGAGGGCAGACAGCGCCAGAGCAGCACCCAGGTTGGCCAGCCAAATGTAGAATAACGTATCGAGGTGATCTCGCGCGCGCTTCGTGACCAGGATATAGGCTGAGTAGAAGAATGCAGCACCCAATGCCAACAGGTCCCCCTGGCCTAGCGAGAAGCCACGCAGGAAGTCGTCCCCCATGACCAGTGCCGCGCCGCTCATGGCTGCGACCAGGCCAACGAGGAAGCGCCGGCTAATAGTTTCGCCCAGCCAGAAGTACGCCGCCAGCCCAACCCAGATTGGCGTCGTGTTGGCGATGAGTGTCGCGTTGGCCGCCGATGTGAGCTTAAGTCCGCTGTTCCAGAGCACCAGATCAGCCGCAAAGAAAGCGCCTCCCAGCATTGAAACCGCCACAAGTTGTGGCTTAACTTGCTGCAAGATGGCCCGATATCGGTGCCAGAACAATGGCATAAGTACAGCAGTAGCAACGCCGATGCGGTAGAGGGCAATAACGCCGGCAGGCGCGTCGGCCCACTTGACAAAGATCGGTGCAAAGGCAATGCAGAGGGCTCCAAAGCCCAGGGAGGCGTAAGCTTTCATAGTCATCAAGAAACAATCATTACGTTCTGTGGTGACTGAATCTGGCAATTATACCGGGCGAACGTTGAAAGCACAAAACCTGCAACTCTGGTTTGCTGAGCTACAGGTTTTCCACTAGAATTCCCGCGATGGAGGAATGACCACAGGTGCCGGTCACTTGCCTGAAGTGACCGGCACCTATGACGCTTTTTTGTTGGAATCAAGGAGTGGATTGTAGCGATGACTGATGATATTCGACGCGTAATGGTTGTTATGGCACACCCTGACGATCCCGAGTTCGGGGCCGGCGGCACCGTGGCCAAGTGGACACAGGAGGGCAAGGAAGTCGTCTATGTACTTGTAACCAGCGGGGACAAGGGCTCTTCGGACCCTGAAATGACATCGGAACGGCTGGCCAGACAGCGGGAGGAAGAGCAGAGAGCAGCAGCTCGGCACCTGGGCGTCAGCCAGGTGGTTTTCTTGAACTACACAGACGGCGAGGTTGTGGCGGACCTGCAACTGCGCCACGACATCACGCGTGAGATTCGGCGCTGGCGTCCCGATGTTGTGATTTCTCAGAATCCAACTACGTACTACGTCAATGGCTACATCAACCATCCCGACCATCGCGCCGTGGGCGAGGCAGCACTGGCGGCCGTCTTTCCCACCGCCCGCGATCATCTAAATTATCCTGAACACAGAGCCGAGGGACTGAAACCCCACAAGGTGCGCCAGGTCTATCTCTGCATTAGCCTGGACGCCGACACGTTCGTTGATATTACCGATACGATGGATGTGAAGATCAAGGCGCTCTGGGAGCACAAATCTCAGTTCGACGACCCTGAGGGGCTGGCCGAGCGTCTGAGGGAGCGGTCTGCAGCAACCGCGCGGCGGGCTCGGGAACAGGGGGCGGAGGTCGGGGAATACGCCGAAGCCTTCAGGCTGATTGACCTTTCAGCGAGGCGCTAGTACACGTCGGCAGAAATGACTTGCCAGTTATCGAGAACCAAGGCCAGCCCCTCGTCAGGCCCTTCGTCAAGCTCAGGAGGGACCTCGGGATGAGCATCCTGAG
>JBHHXF010000351.1:0-4497 GCA_046756905.1 Anaerolineae bacterium
ACCGTTCGTAGTCAGGCACGCAACGAAGTGGAGTGCCGTCTCGACGCCACTGCGCTGGCGCTGCGTGGCTTACTACGAACGGCGACTGACTACGAACAGATGATCAAGAGGAGAGCCAGCGTGAGCAACAACATCGACCTTCGCTCGTATGTCTTTCTCGACAGTTTGCAGCCCCAGTACGCGGCGTTTCTGGGCACGGTGGCGCAGGGCTTCCTGCCCCTGGCCGGCGACGCCTCGCTGTACGTCGAGATTTCGCCCGGCATCGAGATCAACCGGCTGACGGACATCGCGCTGAAATCCACACGTGTCCGTCCAGGTATGCAGATTGTCGAGCGCTACTACGGGCTGCTGGAAGTCCACTCGCGGGAGCAGGCAGAGACACGCGCCGCCGGCGCTGCCATCCTAGAAGAGCTAGGCTTGACGGTAACCGACCGCTGGAAGCCGCGCATCCTGAGCAGCCAGATCGTCCGTCGCATCGACGATCACCAGGCCCAGCTTATCAATCGCATGCGGCACGGCCAGATGCTGATTCCCGGACAGACGCTGTACGTGCTGGAAGTCGAGCCAGCGCCCTACGCTGCACTGGCAGCCAACGAGGCCGAAAAGGCCGCCGAGATCAACATCCTCGAGGTGCGCGCCTTCGGATCCTTCGGTCGCGTCTACCTGGGCGGCGAAGAGCGCGACATCGACGTGGGCTGGCGAGCAGCCCTCGCCGCCATTGAGGGCGTTGAGGGCAAGGAGCCGGAGGGGCGCGGCTAGAAGGTGACACAGCAGGTGAATCATGACACTCACTCAAACACGACGACAGCAGAGTAAAACCGAGGTCCCTCCACGATTGAGCGTATTGCTCACCCAGATGTCTGACACGCCTGACATTGAGACGGCTCTACGCAAGATTCTTTCTGACTACCTCCGACTCAAGATCGAAGCACTGCAAGCACAGATCAACGCTATCGAAAGCAAATGGCGGATGAGCTTCGCTGAGTTCGCTCAAGAATTTGAAGCCGACGGAATCGAAGATTCCCATTCATATTCGGTGGAGAGTGACTTCTGGGAGTGGGAGGCGGCCGAGACTCTCTTGGAGCAATATCAGTCACTGCGTGAACAATGGATTTAGACAGCTTTGTCAATGATCTGCTCACAGCCGCCGCAGAAGCCGATTGTTTCCAGCGCATCAGCTTGCACGCGGGGGTCCAATTGCCAGTGGGCGGGGCTATGTATCAGACATGCTCTTCGTCCGATTCTACTTCAACGAACGGACTGCGACATTGAACCCAAGTCAGTTCCGAAAATCATTTCTGAGCTAGTAGACGTGTTGCAAGAGATCGGGGAATAGCTGCTAACCGTGTTCACCTACAGCGTGCTTACGAGTATAAGGAGGATTTCATGGCAGAGGCATTAGGTATGATCGAGACCCGTGGTTTCGCCGCCATGGTTGAGGCATCTGACGCGATGGTCAAGGCAGCCAAGGTCGAATTGGTTAGCTACGAAAGGATTGGCGGCGGTTACGTGACCGCTGTCGTGCGCGGCGATGTTGCAGCCGTCAAGGCGGCGGTCGATGCCGGCGTGCGTGGCGCAGAGAAAGTCGGCGAAGTGGTCTCGGTCCACGTTATCGCGCGCCCCCACGTGAACATCGACCTGGTATTGCCCCTGGGCCGGCAGGAGCAGGCCGAGGCCGAGATGGGGAATGGGTAGACCGGTCGAGGTTGCCCACGGCGTCTTCCGCCTGCCGTTGGGCTTTCGTGGCCAGGTCGCCAATGGGTACATCTGGGTCAGCCAGCGCGGCCCGGTGGTGATTGATGCCGGCCCGCCGGGGGCCGGCCAGTCTATCATTGACGCCCTGATCACCCTGGGCTATGGGCCGCAGAATGTGGTGGCGCTGCTGGTGACCCATGGCGACTTCGACCACACGGGCGGGCTGGCAGCCCTAAAACGCTGGTCCTACGCGCCCGTCGTCGCTGGCGAGGCGGAGGTCCCCCTGATAGAGGGACGTGTCGATCACCGTTCGCGAATCCGGCCGCGGTCGGTGCGCGAGCATCTGATGGCAGCGATAGCCAGCCTGCTAACCCGCGTCGCCGGCACGCCGGAGCCGGTGGCGGTAGATCTGGTTCTCACTCCCGCGAGCGACACGACGCTGGGCGGTCTGCATCCGGTGCCGACGCCTGGTCACACTGCCGGCCACACCTGCTTCCTCGCGCCGGAATCGGGCATCCTGTTCACCGGTGATGCGATTCTCAACAATCGCCGGTTGTCTCTGCCCATCGCCATCACCACCGAGGACATGGAACAGGCCAAGCGGTCGATCAACCAGTTGGCTGGCCTGAGCTTCGACGCCGCCTGCTTCGGGCACGGGCAGCCCATCACGGAGCGAGCGGACGAGAGGATCCGCGGGTTTGCGGAATCACTTGAGCATTGATCGGCAGACGCAAGGGAGTACTGCGTATTGCGTCTTGCGTAGTCCGTAATGCCACATCCGCTACGCAATACGCAGTACGCACTACGCAGTATCGAATTGGAGTTACCCATGCTACTAGGACGTGTTGTAGGGACCCTCGTCGCCACTCACAAAGAAGAGAGTATGCAGGGCCTGAAGTTCCTGGTTGTCAAGCAGATCAGCGTTGACAACCAGGAAACGGGTGGGTACGTGATTGCTGCAGATGCAGTGGGCGCCGGGCCGGGGGAGGTGGTGCTGTACGCCACTGGCAGTTCCGCCCGCCAGACGGTGATGACGGACCGCCGGCCCTGCGACGCCGTGATCATGGCGATTGTCGATCAGTGGGAGGTGGCCGGCGAGGTCAAGTACCACAAAGGCGAATAAGCACGCACCGCATAACAGATCGGGTTCCTTACAAGAGGCATCGAGGCTCAGAAACGGGCTCTGCGCATTGAGCCACGGTTAGCGCGCAATGATGAAGTCAAGACAAAACTGGAAGAAGCTGGACTTGATGCAATGGATTACAGCTCGGGAAGGAATACGAGACGAATGGCAACAGTCCAAGTGAAATCTGAAATCAGTGTTGAGCTCGACGAGGTGCTAGACGGCGTAGCAGAGCTTGATACACCTGAGCTAGAACGTTTTCTCTCTCAGGTGAGCATACTGCTTGCCCGACGGAAGGCACCAAGTCTTCCAGAGCGGGAAGCAGAATTGCTTCGGAAGATCAATCAGGGTCTGCCAACGGCTCTTCAGCAACGCTATGATGAGCTTAATGCTAAAGTTCGAGCGAACACCATCACGTCTTCGGAACATAGGGAACTACTGCAGTTGGTTGACCAGATCGAACTTGCAGATGCTGAACGGATGCAGCACTTGATTGAACTGGCTCAATTGCGGGCTCTGTCTGTCGATGAGTTGATGAACCAGTTGGGCATTCACCACCCGCCGGCTCATGTCTAGACGTTACATCACAGTTGATGAGCAGAGCGCGATCATCGAGCGAGCTCAAGGTCGCTGTGAGTACTGCCAGAGCTGGATGAGCTATGCCACACAGCCCTTCGTGTATGAGCACGTCATCCCGATCAGTCGTGACGGTGAGACAACGCTCGAGAATTTGGCGCTGGCTTGTGGTGGTTGCAACGGACATAAGTACAATAAGGTGGACGCACCCGACCCCGTCGATGGGAAGCTGGTTCCACTATACGATCCGAGACGCCAAAGATGGCAGGACCACTTTGGCTGGGACGATGATTACACACATGTTGTCGGGTTGACGCCGGCGGGTCGGGCTACAGTAGAAGCCCTCAAGATGAATCGGGCGGGTGTTGTCAACATGCGCAGACTGCTTCGCACGGTAGGTAAACATCCGCCGAACTTCGATGATTGAGTACCTCTTTACAGTGAGTAAGCTCAAGGCAAAGGTTGCACAGGAGGTGGCCGGCGACGTCAGGTACCACAAAGGCGAACAAGCACGCAGTGTGCAGTAGTAAATTGCTGCTTGACAGAACTCGGAGATCGATGAGGTTCCGGCTGAGGAAATCCAGCGGACACATTCCGCATAAACTCCCTCTTGGCAACGCCCTGAGGAAAGCCGAAGAATCGCGGAAGATAGCATCAGGGCTCTTGGATCATCAGGAGTCTCCTGAGTTTAAGATACACGCTCAAGTTTACAGCAAGTATCTGAACTCGGCTCAGAAGTCCATTGCAAGAAGCTGTGAGAATATAGAATGCCAACAAGGCGCTGCAACGGACGGCTAAATCTCCGCCGGTGAGCTTTTACGTTGAAGAGTCTGTCCAGATCAGTATGGGATGTTGGTACCTGTCTAGTTCACACAGGTAAACAAGACAATGATTGACATCGATGAGAGGGATGTACAGGCGATCATACAACGGGTGCGGGAGCGCATGGCCGGCGGCGTACCACCACCGCAGCCGAAAACCGCGCCGGCCCCACCCCCGGCCCGCTGGCGAGCCCCCGCCGGCGGGCCAGACCACGGCGACGGCATCTTCCCCGACATCAACGGAGCAGTTACGGCGGCACAGGCGGCCTTCGAGCAGTATCG
>JBHHXF010000352.1:0-4458 GCA_046756905.1 Anaerolineae bacterium
GGGTCTTGCACCCGCCCAGGGCCACCGCAAGGGCTTGTGGAGGGGAGTTGCGGGTGGCAGGTGTAGCCGGCAGGGTTGGCGGTTGGCTTGAAAGTGTGTTCTTGACAAACAGGAAACGTCCCGCTACAATGGAGTTGCTTGATCCGGGACCACTGCCGACGGCGAGAGGCCAGTATGCCCGACTGTGCCTCCCTTCGGCGGTCGGTTCGCAGGGAGGTCACCGACCCATCTCTAGATTGGCAAGGTGAGTTCTGCATGGATCCCCTCTGCACGTAGGCTCACCGCGAGGCTTCGGAAGGATCAAGTACAGGCGCCTGTGCTACTGTCAAGCCCGAAGGGAGGTGGTAGTTCCGCACAAGTTCGGTTGTTCATGCCTTCGCAGAACGGTTCGCCATATCACAACGCTCCACAACACTCAAGGAGGAGGATGAAGACATGAAGCTATCCAAGCGGACTATTCTTGTCGGTCTCGTGGTCGCCCTCGCGCTCTTGGTAGCGGCCTGTGCGCAGCCGGCGGCGCCGGCCCCAACCGAGCCGCCAGCCGAAGAGCCAACAGGCCCCGTATCCATCACTTTCTGGCATGCCATGAGTGGCAGCCGGCAAGACGTGGTCAACGACCTGGTGAGTACCTTCAACGAGAAGAATCCTGACATACAGGTCAGCGCCGAGTACACCGGCTCCTACGCCGAGACGCTGACCAAAGCCCTGGCGGCGGTGCGCGCCGGCGCTCCCCCCACTATCGTACAGGTGTACGAAGTCGGCACCCAGACCATGCTGGACTCCGATGCCATCGTGCCGGTCTATACCCTTGCCCCCGGTGATTTCAATTGGGACGAAGTGGTCCAGCCCGTGATGAAGTACTACAGCGTCCAGGGCAAGATGTACTGCATGCCCTTCAACTCGTCGACGGCGATGCTGTACTACAACAAAGACGTCTTCCGCGCAGCCGGCCTGGACCCCGACAAGCCGCCGACGACTTTCGACGAGGTCTTCGAATACGGCAAGCAGATCATCGACTCTGGCGCCGCCAAGGGCGGTATCTCCTTCGGCTGGCCGGCCTGGATTTTCGAGCAGATGCACGCCTATCATAGCCAGCTCTACGCCAATAACGACAACGGGCGCGCCGGCATGGCCACCGAGGTGCTGTTCAACCAGGACTTCGGCGTCAAGGTGCTCACCGAGTGGCAGAAGTGGGCTGAGGAGGGCGTACTGATCTATGGCGGTCGGACGTACAAGGCCAACGACCCCTTCCTGGCCGGCGAGTTTGCCATGCTGGCGCAAAGCACGTCGAGCCTGGCCGGCATCCTGAAGAAGGCCGACTTCGAGGTGGGCACCACCTTCCTGCCGCGGATGGCCGGCGACTACCCCAAAGGCAACAGCGTTATCGGTGGTGGTTGCCTGTGGGTGCTGAAAGGTCACACGCCGGAGGAGGAGGCAGCAGCTTGGAAGTTCCTGCAGTACTCCTTCTCGCCCGAGCGGGCCAAGATCTGGCACAAAGGCACCGGCTACTTCCCCATCAGCAACACAGCCTACGAGGAACTGAAGCAGGAGGGTTGGTTTGAGGAGGAGCCGAACCACGCCACTGCCTTCAACCAGATCCTCGGTGGTGCGGATACGCCGGCGGCCCGGGGTGTCCTGCTGGGCAACTTCGTGCAGATTCGGGATATTACGGGCACGGCCATCGAGGAGGTTCTTGTCAACGGCAAGGATCCCAAGGCAACGTTGGATGAGGCCGCCGCCGAGACCAACCGGGTCCTGGCAGAGTATCAACAGACGTTGAAGTAGCTCGGAAGTTCCCGGGCCTGATTTCCGCAACAATCCGTGATGCGTGATCCGTGACGCGAGATGAAGAAGATGTCACAGATCACGCATCACGTATCGCGTATCACGTTTCACTCCCGGTGCCCCTATGCAAACCCGATTTCCCGATAGATTCTTGCCCTATCTCCTGCTCGCGCCCAGCGTGATCATCGTTTTTATCTTCTTCGTTATTCCCAGTGCTCAGAGTCTGTACCTGAGTTTCTACCGGGTCAACCCCCTGGGCACTCGGCGCATATTCATCGGTCTGGAGAACTTCACGCGACTGATAACCGAGAGTGGCTACCGCCATTCTCTGTGGGTGACGTTTCTGTTTGCCCTGTTTGTCGTGCTGGTGGGTCTCAGCGTCAGTCTGGCCGTCGCTGTGGTGGCCAACCAGCGTTATCGGGGCTTTGGTCTCTACCGGACTCTACTGATCTGGCCCTATGCCCTCTCGCCGGCCATCGCCGGTACAATCTGGGCGTTGATGTTGGACCCCACCATCGGTGTAGCCACACACTTGATCGAGGGTGCTACGGGCGTCGCTTTCAACTGGCGGACCAGCAGTGCGGCCGCACTGCTGTTTGTGAGTGTAGCGGCGACCTGGAAGATGTTAGGCTACAACGTGATCTTTTTCCTGGCCGGCCTCCAGGGTTTGCCGGACGAACTGATGGAGGCCGCATCCATTGATGGGGCGACAGCCTGGACCCGTTTCTGGCGTATCGCCTTTCCGCTCCTGTCGCCGATGACGTTCTTCCTGTTCATCATGAACAGCCTGTACGCCTTCTTTGAGGTATTCGGGCTGGTGCATATCACCACCGAGGGCGGGCCGGGCCGGGCCACCGATCTGCTGATCTTCAAGCTCTACCGAGACGGTTTCATAGGGCTGCGCACCGGTTTCGCCTCCGCCCAGTCGATCTTGTTGCTGGTATTTGTGGCGACGCTGACCGTGTTACAGTTCCGGTATGCTGGCCGGCGAGTGTTCTACCGATGAAGAATCGTACGCTTGGGGCTCCGTTGCTACGGGGGCGCGGCCTGGAATTTCACACCCTGCGCCAGCGTTTCCTGATGCCGGCACTGGCCCACGGGATCATGATCGTCGCTCTGTTTGTAATCATCTTCCCGGTATTCTACGCCGCGATCCTTAGCACTCAATCACCTTCGGAGTATTACCAGTATCCTCCCGACCTGACGCCCGGCTCCAGCGTGGTCGAGAACTACAGCACCGCTTGGCAGCGGGTGAATCTGGGCCGGCTGGTGGCCAATACAACCTTCATTGCCGTAGCGGTGTCGGCGGGTAAGATCTTCCTGAGCATCGTGGCGGCCTTCGCCTTCGTCTACTTCGACTTCCGGGGCAAAGCCTTCTTTTTCGCGATGATCCTCATTACTCACATGCTGCCCCTCCCAGTCCGCATCGTGCCCACTTTTGAGCTGATGGATCAGTTTGGTTGGGTCAACACTTTCAATGCCTTGACAATCCCGTTCTTCGCCAGTGCCACCGGCACGCTGCTATTCAGACAACTGTATCAGACCGTGCCCCCGTCCCTGGCGGATGCTGCGCGCATTGACGGGGCCGGCCCGCTCCAGTTCCTATGGCACGTTCTCATCCCGGTCTCGCGCACCAACATCGCTGCTTTGTTTCTCATCGAATTCATCTACATGTGGAACCAGTACCTGTGGCCATTGATCGTCGCCAACGCGGACACGACCCGCGTGGTCCAGATCGGAATCAAGCAGCTCATCGCTACCGACGCGGCCGTTGACTGGGCGGTGGTTATGGCCGGCACGGTTGTAGCAATGATCCCGCCGCTGATTGTGTTATTGATCTTGCAGGGTACCTTGATCAAGGGGTTGGCGTTGCAGGAGGAGAAGTAGCGTTGCCCAAGTACCGAGGTTTCATCTTCGATCTAGACGGTACTATCTATCGAGGAGAGCGGGCGTTGCCAGGGGCAGTGGAGACAGTGCAGACGCTGCGGGAGCAGGGCCGGCGGGTCATATTCATGTCCAACAAGCCGTTGGAGCCGCGCTCGGCCTATGCGGCCAAGCTGACCCGCCTGGGCGTGCCCACTGAGCCGGCCGATGTGCTTACGTCGCCTGTGGTGTTAGCGCATTATCTGCGAGGCGAGATGCCGGAGGCACGGCTGTTTGTGATCGGTGAGCCGCCGCTGCTGGAGGAGATGCAGGAGGCCGGCTTCCGGTTGAGCAACGATCCAGCGGAGGTCGACGTGGTCGTCGCAGCCTTCGACCGCACCTTTAACTATGCCAAGTGGAACACCGCCTTCCAGTCGATTCGACAGGGCGCGCGCTTCGTCGCCACCAACGCCGACCGCACTTGCCCGGTGGAGGGTGGTGAGATTCCAGATTGCGCCGGCATCATCGCTGCGCTGGAAGTCACGACGGGAAAGAAAGTCGAGCTGGTGGCCGGCAAACCCTCACGGCTCATGATCCAGGCCGGCCTGGATCGCATGGGCCTGCCGGCGGAGCAAGTCCTGATGGTCGGTGACCGCCTGGAGACGGACATCCTGATGGGCCGGCGGGCCGGCACGGCCACCGCCCTGGTCCTGACGGGCGTCACCCGTCGTGACCAACTGGATGGCTCCGAGATCCAGCCGGACTATGTGCTGGAGAACGTGGGGCAGGTGCTGAAGGCAGTGAACAGTG
>JBHHXF010000353.1:0-4443 GCA_046756905.1 Anaerolineae bacterium
CGTTTCAACGCGTTTTTCGTATCAGGCCGTGAATTCATTCATGGACTGAGGGCTGGGTAGTTACTCCTGTGGTAACTACCCGCTCGGCCTGGATTGCCAAACCTGTGGTGAGCCTGGCCGAACCATCCAGGCCAACTCGGGCCGGAAATGACCAGAGCAGCGTTGATCTTGCCTGTCCAAGCTGCCGGATTTGGCAATCCGGCAGGAGCGGCTGAGTAGTTGCCTCCTGTGTAAGTGTAAGGCCGGCCGGCCAAGAATACAATCGGGGAAAACCTGAGATGGGCGGGGGGAAAGACCGTAGGAATTGTGAATTGTCAATTGTCAATTGTCAATTGTCAATGGTGAATTGACAATTGACCATTGACAATTCACAATTGGATCAGTCCGATGCGGATGGCGTGGCGGACGAGACCGGCTACCTCGTGGATGTCCAGGCGGTCCATCAACTGCCGGCGGTGAGTTTCGACGGTTTTCACGCTCACCCCGAGTGTCTGGGCGATTTCCCGCGTCGTATGCCCTTCGGCGATCAACTGCAATACCTCACGCTGGCGGGGTGTCAACTGTTCAGAAGGTACCGGTTCGCCGCCCACACGACGCACGTAGTCGGCGATAATCTGTTTCGAGACCGGTGGGGTGAGGTAGGTTTCGCCGCGTGCCACAGATCGGACAGCTACTTCTAGTTCCGAGATGTCGGCATCTTTAAGGAGATAGCCGGCAGCGCCGGCGCGCAGGGCCTGCCAGACGTATTCTTCGTTGGCGTGCATCGAAAGGATGATCACGCGCACGTGGGGAAACGCCTTCGCCACGTGGGCTGTCGCGTCCAGCCCGTTCAACCCCGGCATGGCGATGTCCATGAGCACCACATCCGGCTGATGCGTTTCGATCAGGCGCAGGGCCTGGCGACCGTCGTCCGCCTCGGCGACCACGCGTACGCCATCGAGAGTCTGTAGCAGCGCCCGAAAGCCGGCCCGCACCAGGGAGTGATCTTCGGCCAGCAACACGCGGATGGGTTTCACCTCGTCGCTCTCCCTGAGTTTCTCCGTTCGAGCGGGGAGTCAGTCAACGGAAGACGCACACGTATCTCGGTCCCAGCCGCCTGCGAGGATTCGATTTCGATCTTGCCGCCGACGAGATGTACACGTTCCCGCATCCCCAGCAAGCCCAGGCTTGCGCCGCGCATCGAACTGTCCAGCGCCGCTTGCACGTCGAACCCTGCGCCGTCGTCGTGGATGAGGAGCTGTAGCTCCGTTTCGCTGTGCCGCAGTTGGACCTCGACGCGCCGGGCCCGGCTGTGTCGAACGATGTTGGTTAGCGCTTCCTGTGCCACGCGGAAGCACGTGGTCTCGACCTCTGTGGGCAGCCGTGCGTCGAAGGGGTCGGCTGTGAACAGCGCACTGAAGCCTGCGCGCTGCGCCTGGCGGTCCACGTACCACCGCAGAGCGGCCACCAGCCCGAGATCGTCGAGCAGTGAGGGCCGCAAATCGAGAGACAGGTTACGCACCTGTTGCAGAGCCCGTTCCACGGTTTCGATGCTTTCTTCCAGGTATGCGGCCGAGGAAGCGGAATCGGGCAATCGCTGAATGGTTTGCAGATTGATCTTCACAGCCGTGAGGGCCTGACCGATTCGGTCGTGCAATTCGCGGGCGACGCGGCGACGCTCGCTCTCCTGGGCCTCTATCAGCCGACGGGAGAGGGTTTGCAGACGCTCGCGGCCGGCGCGTACCTGCTCGTGCAGGCGCGCCTGCCCGATAGCGATGGCCAATTGGTTCGCCACCTCATGGGCAATCTCGATGTGCTCAGGCGAGAAGGCGTCCGGCGCATCAGCCAGCAGGTTGAGAGAGCCGGTCAGCTCACTATGGAATGTCAACGGCACTGTGATGAAGGAGCGAAAGCCTTCGACCCGCAGCGCCTGCACCACCGCCGGATATTGAGGGACAGAGCGCATATCTTGGACGGCGTATACCTCACCCCGCCGCACGGTCTGGATGATGTCCCCGAACGGCTCCAGCGACAAACGCGTGCCCGGCCCCGCTTCGGTGTCGCTATCGGTCTGCACAGCGATGAGGGTGGCTTCGGTGACGTCTGGATCGAACACGGCGACGCTGGCCCGCCGGCAAGGGACCAGCCGGCGAAGTTGCTGCAGGGCGACCTGGGCGATCTCCTCGAGGGAATGCGCCTCCAGAATGGCGCGAGCGATCTCTCGCAAGATGCGCAGGCGCTCCAGGTGCTGCCGGAACGTCTCACTCTCGCGTCCGGGTTGCGTGCCTTCTTGCGTAGTCGAGGTAGGGGTATCCATCAACTGCCTGGGTGTCTCGTCGTCGAGAATGTTCTGGCTCACGTTTCACGTTATATTCCCAACTCACTCCGCAGCCGAATGTAACGCAGCAAGTTCTCGCGCGTGATCATGCCCGCCAGCCGCCCACTTTCCACGACGGGCACCTGGTTCACGTCGGCCTGGTCCATCCGCTGGAGTAGCGCCAACACATCTTCGTCCGGCCGCGCCCAGAGGAGGGCGTTGACGGGGGTCATGATCTGGCCGGCTGTGACCTCATCCCAGCGGTCTTGAGGTACGGATTTGATGTTGTGCAAGGTAATCAGGCCCCGCAAGCCACCCTCTTCGGCAACGAAGAAGCAGCGCCGGGCCGAGCCCAGGATATGCTGGTTCACCAGGCTATCCAGCCTCAGCTCCCCGGATATGGTGGGGCACTCGCGGGTCATCACATCGCGGACGGTGACGCCGGCCAGCGACTCCTGCAACGTCGCCTGCTGCCTGGTGGCGTCGGAGGCATTGTTTAGAAACCAACCGATGAAGGCGATCCACAGACCGTTCAGGAACTGACCAAAGAACATCTGCCCCACGCCAAACAGGATGAAGAGGAAAGCCACACCTTGCCCGACGCTGGTCGCCCGGCGGGTCGCCTGGCGAAAGCTGCCGGCATACTGCCAGAGCACGGCGCGCAGCACGCGTCCACCATCCAGTGGGAAGCCAGGAATCAGGTTGAACAAGGCCAACATCAGGTTGATTCGGCCCAGGTAGACTGCCGGCGCAGCCGAAACCGGGCTGACTGCGGCGACCCGGCCCAGCAGGCCGAAAATGCCGGCCAGGGCGAAGCTGGTAAGCGGGCCGGCGATGGCGATGCGGAACTCAGCGCCGGCTGTGGGGGGCTCGCGCTCGATCTGGGCTACGCCGCCGAAGATGAACAGGACGATGCTGCGTACCGGCACGCCCTCGCGCAGAGCCACCACCGAGTGTCCTAGCTCGTGAATCAGGACCGAGGCGAAGAAAAGCACAGCGGTGACAATACCGACCAGCCAGTAGGTTGCCGTGGCCCAGCCAGGGTACTCCTGTGGAAAGTAACCGCCGGCTAGCGACCAGGTGACCAGGGCCGCCACCAGGAACCAACTGGAGTGCGCCCCAATGGGAATGCCGAAGACTCGGCCGAAAGTTAACGATGCGCGCACCGAAGCTGCTCCGCTTCACTCAGAATCGAGGCCCGACGTGTCTGGCCCATGTGTCTCGTATCGAACTACCTCCCAAAGACATTCGAATTCACACCTGTCTCCAATTGTACACCGTTCCCATGTCGGCTACAAGCCGCTCGATCGCGGAAGGTCGTGAGGCGTTGTCGCCTGGCGACGGTATCATACATTCTTGCGTGCCCTCCTCCAAAGCAGCGGCAGCATGCTCATCGCAGCAAGTGGCCACACCCAGGCGAGATCGCCCGGGCCGCCGGCGCCGGTGCGGGCTTCGGTGCGGTGGATGTGTATCAGCCGGTAATTGGCAGTCGCTGCTTCCAATTCCTGGTCGGTCATCCTCTTAGGGTAGACGCCGGCAGCGGGGGCGGCAAAGCCGCTGGCGATCAACACCTGCCTCAGGAGCGACGTCCGTTCCTCGGAGTCTGTGATGTCTTCAGCCATGCCGGCCCACCAACCGTCCGGCAACCACACTTCCACCTGGGGATTGGCCATGATGTTGCGATACCAGTCAGAGATGGCTCCGAAGCCGGCGGTGCAGTAGAGTTCGCCATCCACGATGGCGTAGTTCACCGGCGTATGCCGCCTGATGCCCGTCTTGCGGCCAGTGTGGATGATCACCATGATGCGACCGCCCACGTCGGGCCAGAAGTTGATCCACGACCCCAACCCCAGCCGCCACATCAGCAGCATGAATCGGTTGAAGTACTTGAATCCTTGCCGTAGTCCCTCTTCGATGCGCGGATCAGCGATTGTCACAACAATTCCTCCTCGGCCAATGACGTGTTGAACACAATTCACCTCCAGATGTCGTCGGTCTTGCCTGCCGGCTCGGCCAGCATTGATGAAGTCCTGCGAGCTCAATCTGCGATCATCCAGCGCATCAGCCGGCGGTTTATGAAGTTTGAGAAATAAATCAGGGTACTGTGCTCGCCAGACTCGCCCGCCGATGAAGCGACGTCCTGATGG
>JBHHXF010000354.1:0-4442 GCA_046756905.1 Anaerolineae bacterium
AAGGACTCGAATAAAAAGAGACCACAGGCGCCCTGTGGTCTTAATCGCACATGTGGCTACGCAGAAGACTGTGGTGCATCACTTCTCCTCCTTCGCTGCCAGCGAGGTAGCTGACGGCGTAGGGTCGAGAGACACCCCTCTCATCACACGGACGAGATACACCCACAGGTTGGGTTCCCCTCCTCTCCCCAAGTCGCCGGTGAAGAAGCCTTGGGTGTGTTGGTCGTCACGAATTATATCTTAATCGCGGCGGGCAGTCAACAAAACGAAATCAGTTTTGTATCAAGAAGAGGAGTAAGTCGCCGCCGGCGACCAACGCTCACGTAGCATGGACAATGCAGTTGAGCGTGTGCTCTAAACGTGATTCCTCAGCATCAGTTCCTTGGGATACGGGTTAAGATACACCTGCTGGTGCACCCAGTCTGGCACCGGATGCCGGCGCACGTAGTGCTTGAGGAGTGTTAATGGCACAATGAGCGGTACCAGACCCCGGCGGTAATCAGTGATGGTCTCGGTGAGTTCCTTTTTCTCGCCGGCAGCGAGGTGGTCCTTGAAGTAACCCATGAGATGATAGAGGACGTTGGCATTTTTGCCGGTCGTGCTGAGATGCTGAAGGGTCTCCATGAGCAACTCGCCGTACTGCGTGGTCAGTTTGTCCCACGCCAGTGACCCAGCCTGAGCCGCCAACTGGCCCAGCCGGCGCAGGCCCTCCGGGCTGTGAGCCATGAGGGTGAGCTTGTGGGCCGTGTGGAAGCGCACCAGGCCGGCCGACGTCGGATCGTCGTGCAGCACCTCCAACCAGCGCTGATAGACGAACACGCGCTCGATGAAGTTCTCTCGCAGCCGCATGTCGTGCAGCCGGCCTTCTTCCTCCACCGGCAGCAGCGGTAGATGGTCCACCAGCGCGCGGGCGAAGAGGCCACGTCCTTTGCGCTGGGGCATGTCATTTTTGCCATACACCTTCACGCGGAACAGCCCGCAACTGGGCGAGTTCTTCTTGAGAACATACCCGTGCAGGTTCAGGATGGCCAGTTGCTCCAGCCGCTCTCTTGCCCAAATCTGCATGGCCGCGGTGTGATCGGTGCCGGACTTCGGCGCGACGAGCCGAGGGACATCGAGGGACCCGGCCAGACGCAACGTCTCGCGCGGCGTGCCCAGCCCCATCTCTACCTCTGGGCAGACCGGCACCCACTCGACAAATCGGCCCAGCGTCTTCAGCAGGAACAGATCCCGCTTGTGACCGCCGTCGAAGCGAACCTGCTCTCCCAACAGACAGGCGCTGACACCCAGCCGGATGTTCGGCTGGTCGTCAAAGGGAGGATTGTGTCGATTCATCCAACGATACGTCCATTCATGTCATTGCATCGCTCACCTGCGGGCTACGCAGCGAGCGAATTCGCCGGCCCAGCCACAGCCCGCCGGCGATGCCGGCCCAGATAGCCCACAGGTCGGACCGAGACATAGCGCGGTCGAGTCGATGGAGCCGTTTTTCGTCGGTTGACATTGGTTGTATCTGCATGATCCTCCTAGTTTGTTCAACATTATACCATATTGAACGCAGATTATCAAGTATTTGCACGGTTTAGTTTACCAGCTAACCGAAGATGGCAGCCGTTTCAGTGATACGTGGGCGTAGGCTGAGTTGGACAAAAGCTGGACACAGTGGTATGATTAGAGCCATCGAATCGACCAAAGATGAGCGAAGGTAGATGATGGCGCAACAGCAAAGAGGTCGCCCTACATACAACCTGAAAGTCGTGGTCCAGGAGACGGGGATTAAGCCGGACACTTTACGGGCCTGGGAACGTCGGTACGGTTTGCCGCGACCGAGTCGGACCGCCGGCGGGCACCGGCTGTACACTGAACGAGACATTCTTACCGTCAAGTGGCTGAAAGCTCGCCAGGCGGAGGGCCTGAGCATCAGCCGGGCCGTGAACCTGTGGCTTCAGTTCGAGGAAGCCGGCCAGGATCCCCTGCTGGAGATTCCCCTGTTCGAGGCTGGCCCCGCCACCCGCACCGACCTGGCAGCCGGCGCCACCATGGCCGGACTACGCCACGCCTGGCTATCCGCCTGCCTGGCCTTCGATGAACCCTCGGCCGAGCAGGCGCTTGCCCAGGCCTTTGCGCTCTATCCGGCCGAGACCGTCTGCGTGGATCTCATCCAGCGGGCCATGGCAACCATCGGCGATCTGTGGTACGAAGGCCAGGCCACGGTCCAGCAAGAGCATTTCGCTTCGGCGCTGGCGCTGCGCAAGATTGATACCCTGATCGCAGCCGCGCCGGCCGCCATTCGCCCGCAGCACCTGCTCGTCGGGTGTCCGCCCGGCGAGGAACACTCCTTCCCACTGCTGCTGATCACCCTGCTCCTGCGGCGTCACGGTTGGCCGGTGGTCTATCTGGGCGCCAACGTGCCCCGCGAGCGCCTGCAACTCACCCTGGACACCGTCAAGCCCCACCTGGTCATCCTGGCAGCTCAAC
This sequence comes from Anaerolineae bacterium, assembly GCA_046756905.1. Classification (GTDB taxonomy): domain Bacteria; phylum Chloroflexota; class Anaerolineae; order Epilineales; family JAANWY01; genus JBHHTZ01. Next base: position 2,479 of record JBHHXF010000354.1, read on the forward strand.
AGCTTTACACCGCTGCTACGCTGGCCGACACGGCCGAGATGCTGGCTACGGCAGGTATCCCGTTGGCCTTTGGCGGCGGTCTCTTCCATCGGATGCCGGCCGTATCTCGTCGGATCGCCGGCCATTACCTGGGCAGCTACATCTCGGAGATTGTAGGACGTGTCCAGCAGATTCTCACCGCCTGGCCGGCCACACCCGCAGTAGAACCACCCCCTGCCCGCTACCAGGCGGCGCGCCGCCACTTCCAGGAGCGGCAGCCGGCGATTGAAGCCCTGGTCTGGAACCAGTTGTCGGGGCAGGGGATAGACCCTGAACATCTGGATACAGCCAACCATTATCTGGCGAAGGACATTCTGGCCGCCCTGAAGCTGGGCGACATGGACTTCATGACCGCCGAGATGGCATGGCTCGCCCGGCTGTTGGTGAACTATGCCATCTCGGGCGACTTGCTGGACCAATACCTGGACAGCTATCGCCAGGCTGCGCGAAGCTATCTCGAAGACCGGGCACAGCCGATTCTTGAATGGCTGGATGGCGTCGGTCCCGCCCTTCAGATTCTGGAAAAGTAACCGTTCAGGGGGCAGCCAGAATGGGCCAAAACCTCTCCCGGATTTGTCATTGCGAGCGGTTTTTGCGAAGCAATCTCCTCCGATGTATGCGGGGGATTGCTTCGTCGCAGAGCCTGTCCTGAGCTTGTCGAAGGGCTCCTCGCAATGACACCCTGTGAACGCTTAGGAATCGGGACTAAATAACTTGCCTGTTCTGCTCGGCCTGGATTGCCAAACCTGTGGTGAGCCTGGTCGAACCATCCAGGCCACAAGCCGCCGGATTTGGCAATCCGGCAGGAGCAAACGCGTAAGTTATTTAATTCTCATTCCATAGCACGAGGGAAAGGAAGTTAGGATGATCGTTGTCACCGGAGGATCAGGATACGTCGGTAGCCACATCGTGAAGCGGCTGGTGGAGGGGGACCGGCCTGTGCGCGCGCTGGTTCGCAGCCGGCAGCGGGCTGAACAGGAGGGCCGGCTGAATGGTCTGACCATCGACCGGGTCGAGGCGGATGTGACCCGCCCCGATAGCCTGAGGCCGGCCTTCGATGGCGCCACGGCCATCATCCACACTGTCGCCATCGCCATCGAGAAGGGTGGCCGCTCCTACGAGGAGATCAACTACCAGGGCACCGTCAACGTCGTCGAAGCAGCGAAGCGGGCCGGCGTGCGTCGGCTCATCAACCTGTCCCAACTGAGCGCCAACTCGAACCTCCCCTATCGTTTCCTGGCTTCCAAGGGCAAGGCCCAGGAGTACGTCGCTGCCTCCGGCCTGGACTGGACCGCCTTCCGCCCGTCCGTGATCTGGGGACCGGAGGATGAGTTCGCCAACACTTTTGCGCGGTTGGCTCCTCTCAGTCCTATCATTTTTCCCATCGTCGATCGCCGTGTGAGGTTCGAGCCGGTGTGGGTGGAAGATGTGGTGACGAGCATCGTGGGGGCGCTGGATGATCCCCAGACGATTGGGAAGGAGTACGAGCTGGGCGGCCCGGAGGTGCTGACACTGGAAGAGATCGAACGGCGCACGCTGGCGGCTGTTGGGGCGCGCCGGCTCATGATGCCGTTTCCCCGACCGCTGCTGGAGATGATCGTAGCGCTCATGGAAACGGCGCTGCCGGCCCCGCCCGTGACGCGCAGCCTGTTGGAGTTGCTGGCCGTGAACAACGTCACGACGGACAACGCTATTCGCCGCTTCGTCGCGGAACCGCGCCCGTTCACGGTGGAGAACATCGCGCCGTACATGCGCCAGTTCCGCGCCGGCGACACCATCGCCCAGTTTCTGGGCCGGTGATCCGTATGGTAGGCTTTCAGGGCGTAATACATTGAGCACCCCGAGTAGGCCGAGACGGAGTGGAGGCCGTATCGAGGGGTGCGGCCCCTATGACGGACCTGCGCCAATAAACTGACCCGCACCCC
>JBHHXF010000355.1:0-4431 GCA_046756905.1 Anaerolineae bacterium
ACAGGCGGCGATGAAAATTGTGGCGCTACGCGAGCAAGACCTGGAAGACCTGGACCTCTTGCTGCCCCAGATGTCTGAAGCCGAAAAGGATGTGCTCGTAAGAATCATGCACCACGTTAGCAGATTCCGATCAGACTGGGCACAGCGAATTTGGTACTTTCTGCAGGAGCAGGGATGGGAAATCGACTAGATCGCTTGTTTCAAGAATGGCATCAGTTGGACGGAGCAGTCTTGCTGGCGCGCGTGGGTCCCACCTTGCCCGCCCGCAGCGCCGAGGAAGTAATCGCTGAGAGCACGGCCCACTGTCGTGAGTCGGGGAGGCTGACGTGGGTGGTGCTCGATTGGTTGATCCATCACATTGAGCAGGTTGATGAACGACGGTTGCTAAAAGAGACGCGGGAAAAGGGCGATCTGTCAGTCTTGGGTGTCCTGTGTGATGCAGCTCATCTGCGGAATCCGCATCCAAAGTTCGAGCGAGTCATCGACGCCTGTGTACAGCATGACAGAATAGAGCCGTTCTTTCACCGGGTAGCGCGGAGTCCACTGGCTTCGAGTCTGGCGCAGCAAAATGCAGTGAGCGTTTTCCGTCGATGGAATTACCTGTGTAGTGAACTACGCTACCTGCGAGAGGAGCAAGACCATGGAGATGATCCAACAACAGATCGAACGCCGGCGTAAGCGTGGCGCAGAAGAACTCCAACGCATCGTCAACCGGGGCCACCACCCCATCTACAGCACGTTTGAAGTCACCTCCCTCTCCGGCCGCACCTACCGCGTGCACATTCACGATCTGGAGGACCTCCACAACACGTGCTCCTGCCCCGACTACCGCACCAACCTCATCGGCACCTGCAAGCACATCGAGGGGGTCCTGATCCAGTTGGGGGACAAATACGACGATGATCTGAAAAAGTTGGCGGCAGACCGGCCGGCTGTCACCCGAATCTACCTGCACTACGCCGAAGACATCACCGTCCGCGTCTCCGAACCGCTCCCGAAATCGCCGGTGTTGCAGACACTCCTCAACCGCTACTTCGACGCTGAGGGCGTGCTCCAGGGGCCGATCCTGCACACGCTGCCGGCCCTGCTGCACGAAATCGATACGTTGCCGGCCCGCCAACGCGCAGCCCTGGCGCTGGCCGACCAGGTGCGGGACCATCTGGAACTGCTGCGCGACCGCGAGGCCATCCGCAAACAGAAAGCGTGGTTCACCGAGCAGGTGCGGCAGGGCAACCGGTCGCTGAACGTGCTATCCACGCGGTTGTACCCCTACCAGGAGGAAGGAGCGATGCACCTGGCCTTTGGCCGGCGGGCCATGCTGGCCGACGACATGGGCCTGGGCAAGACCATCCAGGGCATCGCCGCCGCTGTGCTACTGCACCAACTGCGCGACATCCAGCGCGTGTTGGTCATCTGCCCGGCCTCGCTGAAACACCAGTGGGCGCGCGAAGTCGGCCGCTTCACCGACCTGGAGGCGCAAGTCATCGAAGGCCCGCCCGACAAGCGACGCGAGCTGTACGCCAGGCCGGCCTTCTTCAACATGATCAACTACGAGCTGGTGCTGCGCGATGTGGAGCAGATCCAGCGCATGGAGCCGGACGTCATCATCCTGGATGAAGCCCAGCGCATCAAGAACTGGCGCACCAAGACCGCCGATGCCGTCAAACGCCTGCGCAGTCCCTACGGCTTCGTGCTGACCGGTACACCACTAGAAAACCGGCTCGACGAGTTGTATAGCATCTTCCAGTTCCTCGATCCGCGCATCCTGGGTCCGCTGTGGAAGTTCAACGAACGCTACTTCCAGTTGGAGCCCAAAGGCAAGACTTCGTACAAGGTGCTGGGCTACAAAAACCTGGACGAGCTCCGGGGCCGTATCTCGCCCTACGTCGTGCGCCGTGTCCGCGATGAGGTGCTACACGACCTGCCGGCACGCACTGACAACAACTTCTTCGTGGAGATGACCAACGAGCAGTGGAACGCCTACGATGAGTACGCGTCAACCGTCGCCCGGCTCATCTCGACGGCCCGTCGCCGGCCCCTGAGCCCCAAGGAGCGCAACATCCTGTTGGGGGCGCTGGTCAAGATGCGAATCATCTGCAACGCCCTGGCCCTGCACATCAAGAGCCTGGACGAAAAAGAGCGCGAGCGCACATCCCCGAAACTGCGTGAACTGCGGGACATCCTGATCGACGAGGTGTCCGAGAACGGCCACAAGGCGCTGATCTTCAGCCAGTGGAGCGGGATGCTGGAGCTGACGGAGCCTATCCTGCAGCGCGTCGGCCTGGGTTACGAGAAGCTGACCGGGGCTGTGCCCACCTCCAAGCGCGGCGCGCTGGTCGAGCGTTTCTTCGAGGACGACAACTGCCGCGTCTTTCTCTCGACCGACGCCGGCGGCACCGGGCTCAACCTCCAGGCGGCCAGTCTGGTCGTCAACCTGGACCTGCCCTGGAATCCGGCCGTGCTGGAACAGCGCATCGCCCGCGCCCATCGCCACGGCCAACCTCACACCGTGCAGGTGGTCAACCTCATCGCCCGCGAAACCATCGAAGAGCGCATGCTGGACACGCTGGCGACCAAGCGGAACGTCTTTCAAGGCATCTTCGGCGCCGAGGAGTCACTGACTGCCATCTCCTTCCGCGACACCGGTCAGGAGCTGCTCAAGACGCTGGACGAGATGTTGGGCCGGCCCAGGGAGGTCGAGACGGAAATCGCGTTGGAGCCGGTGGCCGAAGAAGCGCCGGCCATTGCCCCGCCCCGGCCCACCCTGGAGACCTTCGCCGATCTGCTGGTGGCCCGCTATCCGGGTCGGGTGCTGTTGGTGCGCCAGGCCCCCCAACTGCCCGGCGCTGTGGATGGCCAGGGAGTGCTGGTGGTGGTCGATCAGGAGCCGGCCACGCTCCGGCCCGAGGTGGAATCGCTGCTCAACCAGCACTGGACCGAGGCGCCGCCGGCCCTGCACCTGATGGAGCGGGAGGGGTATCGCGCGCTGGCGGCGCTGATGGGCGGCGCGTTGCCCCCCGTCGAGCCAGCCGCCGAGCCGTATCGCGCGCCGGCCCTGCCCAAGGCAGACCCCCGCGAGGCCGAGCGCAAGCGGCTGCGCAAGGCCGACGACGGCTTCACTCAGGCCGACAAGCGGCTGAAACTGGCCGAGGTCGTGTTGAGCGGCGGCTTCCCCGAGGAAGCAGCACGGCCCATCCGCGAGGCCCTGGGCTGGGGCCTCACCGCCTTCCTGGCCCTGGAAAAAGACCGCACCCCGTCGGCCGACCTGCCATCTCCGCGCCAGGTGCAGGCCGTGTTGGTGGACGCCGGCCACCTGCCGGCCGACCTGGCCGCCCGCCTGTCCCACGTTCGCGAGCTGACCGCGCCGCCGGAGGAAGACGAAGAACCCGTCCCTCTCTCCGCCTCGGCCGCCGAGACCCTCATCGCCGCCGTGCGGGATTTGGTCGATCTGGGCCGGCAGCGGGTGGTGGAGGCCGGGTTGTGATTAAATGCTAAGAAGGAGGCAAGGTCTTGAAAGGTAACGAACGTTTGCAACGTCTATCCGGGCGCGATCAAGCGGCGCTGGTGGACTTCGTGAGCCGCCTGCGCCGGCAATTCAACCATGACAACATTCAGCACGTGTGGGTGTTCGGCTCGAAGATTCGGGGAAAGGCCGAGCCGGACTCGGACATTGATCTCTTGATTGTGGTGCATGATTATGATTGGACGCTCGAAAAGGCGATGACGCGTGTTGCAGTCGAAATCGACCTCACTTATGACGTGGTTCTGTCCGATCACGTTGTGAACGCTGAACGTTATGCTCAGATGGCCACTCGAAATGAACCGCTCCATCGCAGCATAGAGCGGGAAGGAGTTGATTTGTGGAAGGCGGCACTTCAGCCGACTACCTGAGAGAGAAGCTCGCCCGAAGCCACGAGGACCTGGCAGAAGCCCGCGATTTGCTCGAACGAAGCAAGTACCGATTCTCTGTCAATCGAGCCTATTACGCTGTCTTTCACATCGTCTCTGCTACACTGACTATGATGGGACATGACCGCAGCAAGCATTCTGGTGTAGAGTCAGCATTTCACCAATACCTCATCAAGCCCGGCTTGATCGAGGTGGAACACGGCACGACCTACAAGTTGGCCCGCAAATGGCGCGAAGATGCTGACTACGCCATCGGCGCAACGTTTACCGAGGAGGCGGCTGGCGACATATTGGAGCGATGTGAGCAATTGGTGCATCGCCTCGAACAATTCCTGCACGACCGTGGCTGGCTGGAAGATGAGGACAATTCTGCGGTCTGATTGACCTAGGCCGGCAGCGGATGGTGGAAGCAGGGTTGTAGGAATGCGAAATGAGACGTGATAGGAGGATCCGTATGGCAACCGAGATCACCCTGGATCGACATATCGAAATCACGCCAGGCGTGGTCGGTGGCAAGCCACG
>JBHHXF010000356.1:0-4386 GCA_046756905.1 Anaerolineae bacterium
GCTCAATCGGCGCTTGTCCTGAGTAGCGAAGCGTATCGAAGGGCTCGCTCCCCCAGGTTCTGTATGCGCCCGTCGCCGGCAACCCGCGCGGAGCTGAAGGCCCCGCGCTAACCCAACGAAGCCCCCTACAGGGCTGGAAATAGCCCGCAAGGCTTCGTTGGGTTAGCCTGGGGTTCAGCCCCAGGCGGGCCGCCGACTTCGCAACGGTTGCCGCGAATTCATTCGCCAGGCTAGCTAGCGGATCTCCACCGTTGCGCCGGCCTCTTCCAGGCGCGCTTTAGTTTCCTCCGCTTCCTCCTTGGTAATCGCCTGGCGAATCGGCGCATCAGCGGCGGCTTCCACAGCCTCCTTAGACTCGCGCAAGCCCAGCGCTGTCAGCTCGCGAACAGCCTTGATGACCTGGATCTTCTGTGGCCCGATGTCCGTGATGAACACATCGAATTCGGTCTTCTCTTCTTCTTCAACGACCGCTTCTGCGGCGGCTCCGGGGACCATCATGCCTGGCATAGCGCCCATTACCGGCGCCGAAGCCGTCACGCCCCAATCGTCCTGCAAGTCTTTGGAAAGCTGTGCCAGCTCAAGGGGGTTCAGCGAATTTAGTAGCTCCTTCACTTGAGCGATTTTGTCATTATCAGCCATTGTTGTCTTGTCTCCTATTCTGATTACTGTCTACTGGATACTGATTATTGTTGTTGATCGGCGTATGCCTGAATGGTCATCGCCATCTCGCGCATTGGAGCCTGCAATGTACTAACGAAGTCACCAGCCGGCGCTTGCAGCGTACGCACGAGATTGGCTGCCGGCCCTTGGATAGCCGCTATCAATTGAGCGAGAAGAACTTCGCGTGGCGGCAGATCGGCCAGAGTCTTGACCTCGTCTGCGCCAATGATGCGATCGCCCACGATCCCGCCTTTGATAATCAGCATATCTGACTGCTTAGCGAAATCCAGCAGCGCCTTTGTGGGGCCGGCGATGTCGTCGGGAGGCAGCAGTGTAAGTGCTGTCGGCCCTGTCAGGTATTCTTCAGGTACTGGGCGGTTGGTTTCCTTGAGCGCGATCTTGGTTAGCGTATTCTTGGCAACCCGAAACTCGGTAGTGATGTCGCGAAGCTTGCTCCGTAATGCTTGCTGCTGTGGAACCGATAGACCGCGATAGTCGGTAAGGATGATCACGTCTGTGTTACCCAATCGCTCCTTTAGATCCTCTACGATCTCTGCCTTCTGCTCTCGACTTATGGTCAAGCGATATCACCTCCTTTTGATGGACAAAACAAAAACCTCCGTGCCAGCCGACACGAAGGCGCAACGAAACTTCCTAAGAGACCGGGTCAAAGCTGTCCCGTCCCCGTTGTGACTTCACCTCGGCAGGTAACCCATTACGCGCTGCTTAGCTGCGCACCTGCTGTCTCCGGCAATAGTAAGAGATTTAGAGATTGGATATTAGTAACTACCCAGCCCGCCGTGACGAGCAATGAATTGCCCGTCTGACACTGCGAAACCCGTTGAAACGGGTTAAGGCTTGAACGCGTTTCAACGCGTTTTTCGTATCAGGCCGTGAATTCATTCATGGACTGAGGGCAGGCTGGGTAGTTACGGATATTAGAGATTGCCCTGTTGGTATGCCAATCTCCAATCGCTAATCTCTTGTTGAAAAACGTTCTATCTGTTAAGACTTACAACGCTCTACGCTGCTGGTTGCAGCGCTAGCGTCTGCGGCAGATCCAGCTTAATGCCAGGACCCATCGTGGTTGTCAAGACTATGTTCTGGATAAACTGTCCCTTGGAGCCAGATGGTCGTGATCTGGCAACTTCGTCCACCAGTGTGCCAAGGTTGTCCAGCAGCTTCTGATCATCAAAGCTGACTTTCCCAATCGGAATATGCAGATTGCCGGTTTTGTCTACTCGGAACTCGAGGCGGCCCTTCTTCATTTCATCAATGATTCGGGGCATGTCCTCGCCGGCGAGGACCGTCCCGGCTTTCGGGTTAGGCATCAGACCTCGAGGGCCTAGAATCTTGCCGAGCCGGCCAGCGATGCGCATCATGGGCGGGGTCGCCAGCGCGACATCAAAATCCAGCCATCCGTCCTGGATCTTCTGAGCCAGGTCGTCACTCCCCACGAAGTCTGCGCCGGCATCTTCGGCAAACTTCGCATCCTCACCCTCGGCAAAAACGAGCACTCTTACTTCGCGCCCCGTACCGTGAGGCAAGAGCACCACACCACGAACCTGCTGGTCTGCGTAACGGGGATCGACGCCCAGTCGCATGTGTACCTCAACCGATTCGTCAAACTTGGCGTAGGAGGCCTTCTTGGCCAGGGCCAGGGCCTCGGCTGGAGGATAAGTCTGCGTGCGATCAATCAGTTCTACTGCTGTCCGGTAACGCTTGCCGTGTTTGTTTCTTGCCATGACCGTCACTCCTCAACAACGATGCCCATGCTCCGGGCAGTGCCTTCTATCATGCGCATCGCACCCTCAATGCTGGTGGCGTTGAGGTCCTTCATCTTGATTTCCGCGATGCCGCGAACCTGTTGACTCGTTACCGTCCCCACCGTATCCCGGTTGGGTTCGCTTGACCCCTTGTCTATTCCAGCGGCCTGCATCAACAAGGTCGCTGCCGGCGGTGTCTTGGTAATGAATGTGAAGGATTGATCCTGGTAAATTGTGATCTCAGCCGGAACAACCATGCCGATCTGATTGGCCGTACGAGCGTTGTATTCCTTGCAAAACTGCATGATGTTTACGCCGTGAGGCCCAAGAGCGGTGGGTACCGGTGGTTGTGGGCCGGCTTTGCCGGCCTGGAGCTGCAATTTGACGACAGCTTTCACTTTCTGTGCCACTGATAATTCCTCCAGGTGATCTTCATTCGGCGAAGGTCTCCTGACCGAGCCCTTTCGCCTACGTCAGGCGACCTTCGCTGATCTAAGAGTTACCCTTTCTCAACCTGCAATAGGTCCAGTTCGACTGGCGTCTCACGCCCGAAGAACGAAACCAGGAGACGAACCTTCCCGCGTTGCATGTCGATCTCGTCGACGATTCCGTGAAAGTCGGTAAATGGTCCGTCCACGATCCGCACGCGCTGCCCCTCCCGGAAGCTCACGCGCACAGTTGGCTCTTCTGATTCTATGCGCCTGAGGATGCGTTCGACTTCCTCATCACGCAGTGGTGTAGGCTTAGTTCCGGAGCCTACAAACCCAGTCACGCCGGGCGTATCGTGTATGATGTACCAGGCCTCGTCATCCATCAACATCTGGACGAAGACATAGCCAGGGAAAACCCGGCGTTCGATGACTCGCCGTTGCCCTTCCTTGATGTCTACCTCTTCTTCGACAGGGACAATTACACGGAAGATTCGATCCTGCATCCCCGTAGATTGCACACGATATTCAAGGGTCTGTTTCACCTTGTTTTCATAGCCTGAATAGGTATGCACCACGTACCAGGCCGCTCCTTCAGGGATGTCTTCAGATGGTACCAACCCATCAGATTCCTCTGGCTCACTTTCAGGCTCACCACTGACATCAGTGGCTTCTGAAACGTCCTGAGACTCTTCCTGCGCGTCGGCCTGAGCCTCTGGAGGGACCTGGTCAAGGGCTTGATCAATGGGAGCCTCTAAAGTCTCCCCCACGCCTTCAGAGTCCGATCCTTCTATCTCGGACTCGATCGTCGCCAAGTCGGTATCATCCCCTTCTGGGGACGTATCCCCCACCAGTAGCTCTTCTTGTTCCACAGGCGCATCCTCGGCCAGGATCTCTTCCTGTTCCATAGTCCTTTCCCTGCTGAAGTCTTTCCCTAGCGAATAATCAGCTCGAAAGCCTGTGCGAAAAGAAAGTCGAGGATGCCGAGGAACACGCTCATCCCGATTGTAACTATGAGAACGATGATGGTGAGGTTAACTGTCTCATCCCGTGTAGGCCACACCACTTTCCGCAGCTCGGAGCGTGTCGCCTTGATGTAGCGAACAACTCTATTCTCTTGCTCTTTCCGCGACACTTTTGCTGCTTTAGCCACAATCGATCTCCTCTACCTATCAGCCAATCAATGTGCTTATATCCACAATATGAGACACCGCAGAAGCGGTGTCTCTACCAGTCTGTGCGTGCAGGTGGAGGAGCAAAGATGCACTACCAACATGCATCTCTACTCCTGCCACTCACTTTGTTTCTCGATGCAATCTGTGAGACCGACACCGGGGGCAGAACTTGTTCAACTCCAGCCGGTGCTGATCGTTTCGCCTATTCTTTTCGGTGGTGTAGTTTCGCTCTTGACACTCGCTGCAGGCAAGAGTGATTACAATCCGTGGTCCCTTTTTGGCCATGTTGCTACTCCACGATCTTGGTGAGAACGCCGGCGCCGACGGTGCGGCCACCCTCGCGGATGGCGAAGTGGG
>JBHHXF010000357.1:0-4381 GCA_046756905.1 Anaerolineae bacterium
GGCCGGAGCCGAGTCGCCCGTACCCGAATTATTTTCTCAAGGTTCATTAGTCGTTTGTGGTGCGTAACCAGCGACTAAAGTCGCCACTACGAACCTATGCCACGTGACGATAATGCTAAAACGGGAATTGCTGTCACTACACTACTAATGAAATCAGCGTTGAGTATATGCGGCTGAAGATGAGTTCTTGACTAGGGCAGCAACGTGAGTTGGGGCGGTGATGACAGGTGTCGTAATTATACTCCAATAGTTCTAACCTGTCCACAGTCAGAGCGCGGATTCTGGATGCGCACGTTCATCCTGCACATTCTCGTTTTTCGAGTGCACGAACACTTGCACCAGGCGGGCGTCGAACTGCGTGCCGGCGCACTTCTGCAACTCTGCCATCGCCTCCGCATGAGACCGCGCCGTGCGATAGGGCCGGTCGGTGGTCATCGCGTCGTAGGCATCGGCTACGGCGATGATGCGCGAGGCAAGGGGGATCTCCTCGCCCGCCAGACCGTCGGGATAGCCATCGCCATCCCATCGTTCGTGGTGATGGTAGATCCAGGAAACGATGCGCTTCAAGGGTTCAACCGGCTTGACAATCTGCGCGCTGTGGTAGGGATGGAGATGAATCGTGTTTCTCTCGTCCGGGGTGAGTGGTTCCACCTTGCGCAGGATTTCATCTGGGATGGCGATCTTGCCCACGTCGTGCAGGAGCGCAGCGAACTCCAGCTAGCGCGATTTGCAATTATGTGCTACAATTAGGCCCGCTTGTTTCTCAAGTGAAGATGACCAGAGAGGAATACTCCATCATGCGTGAAGCAATTGGACGACAAATGCAAAGTACGCGACGTGAGATCCTGATGACGCTGAAGAAGCGCGGTGGCCTGACCGCCGACGAACTCAGTGAAGTTCTCGGGATCACTGCCATGGGTGTCCGCCGACACCTGATGACGCTGGAACGGGACGGACTGGTACAATACACACCGGTCCAACGGGGTGTTGGACGGCCGAGCTACGTTTACTCACTCACCGAGCTAGCTGACGATCTTTTCACCAAGAACTACGACCAGTTCGCCAATGAGTTGCTGAACATTTTACGAATGGTCGATGGTGACGACAAGATCGAGCAACTGTTTGCCATTCGCATGGAGCGCCTGGAGGCATCGATTGCCCCCCACATGGCCGGCAGGGATTTGCCAGAGCAAGTCGCCGAGCTTGCTCGTATCCAGACCGAGAAAGGTTATTTGGCTGAATGGGAACAGTTGGACGACGGCTCGCTGGCCTTGGTAGAACACAACTGCGCCATCGCCAAGATTGCCGACACCTGCAACTTCGCTTGCGACTATGAGATGCAGCTCCTCAACAATCTGTTGGACGCTGACGAGATTGTACGTGAGGACCACATTGCCGGCGGCGACATCAGTTGTCGGTACCGTATCATGGCAAAACCATCTGCCGACGGATCGTAGATCAACATCTCAAGACCTCCACCGCTCAACATTGTTGGCGGTGGTCGCGCGCCGTGACGTAGAAACCTCCCGGCGCCTGGCGAACAACATTTGGCCCACTAGGTCTCGGGGGACGCCGCCTCCTGCGAGACATCTTCACGGCCCTCATGTGAGTCTTGTTGCTGCTTGCGATTGTCGCTGAACGCAGTCTGCTCATCCTGAGCCATCAAGCTCTGTCCATGAAAGGCCCCACCCTCCTCGATGAGGAGCGAACCAACCTGTACATCTCCTAACACGCGCCCCGTTGCCAGAATCTCCAGCCGGCCAACTGCCTTGACATTGCCCTCCACCGCGCCGGCAACGGTAATGTTGAAGGCTGACACATCGGCGGCCACGCGAGCGTTTTCACCGATGATGACGTTGCTCTGACTCTCGACCGACCCCTCGAAGACGCCATCAATGCGAATGCCGCCGTCAGCTTTTAGTTCGCCGCTGAAGTTCGCAGACGGGCCAATCACATTCTCTATCTTATCCGTAGCTGGACGCGGCTCACCGCTGCGAAAGAAAGCCATTTTGCCTCCCAGTTAAAATTGGCGGAGCAGGTTTGCTCCGCCAATTCGTATGACGCTCGGCGACCGGGCTACGATGCAAAGTGTAACTTCGAGGAAAGACCGACCGCAATGAGACTGCAACGACTCGTCGGCCAGAATGTGGCGTCGATGTTGGCTAGCCAGAATGGAGTCACCGAGCCTGATACGCAAGCTTACAAGTATAGTGTGTTGATCAAAGATTCAATCGTTACTATCCATCGTATGCGGTTGCATACCGCCAGGGGTCGATGGGAACCCCGTCCAATCGGATCTCGTAGTGTAAGTGTGGCCCCGTAGAGTTTCCAGAGCTGCCGGAAAGGCCTATCGTCTGTCCCCTCTTCACTACATCACCGACGTCAACCAGGTAGCGCGAGAGGTGTCCGTATAGGCTGGTGTACCCCTGTTCATGTTGGACCTCGACGGTCCAGCCATAGCCGCTCTCCCAGCCGGCTGCGACAACAGTACCATCCTCAGTGGCGTGTACTGGCGTCTTGTACCACACGGCAACGTCGATGCCGGTGTGGAAATCCCGCTGTCCCCGGAAGACGCGATACCCAAACGTGGAGGAGATACGCCCGCCCACGGGCCAACCCTTGGGCGACGCATCCCATAACGCGAGTTGACGCTCCAACGCCTCCGGCGATGTTCGCTTGTCCGGGTCGACCAGCGAGACGCGCTCTTGGACTTGATCGCGCAAGTGCTGAAGTTCGCCATACCAGGTCGGCAACGTGTCGTACATCGACCGAATCTGCTGTGCAGTCGGGTTTGTCTCGGCCGTCAGTGCCTGGTCGATAGCTAACTCCACCAGCGGGGTGTCGGTATCAATCAGGCTCACTTGCAGCCGGCCGGCGCCGACTCCGCCAAGAGATTGATCGAAAGATGCCTCGGGTGCCGGTAGCGCGCCCTCGTCCAGGCCGACCAAATCACGCATTTCGTCACTGAGACGCCGAATCTGCTGCAGTTCGGTCTTGAACCGCTCGAGTTGGTCCGTCAACTGGAACTGGAACGACGACGCCTGGCGATAGAGCTGTGTGTAGTCTTGTTGAACTGCCGCTATCTCAGCATCAAAGTCCTGCTGCATGACTTGCACCTCGTCATGCTGCGACAAAATTGCCTGTTGCAGCACCTGCTGCCGAGACTGGGCCACGCGCTGTGCTTCCTGTAGCCGCATAACTTCCTGCGACAAGGCATGGTAGCGCGCCGCGAATACCCCCAGCGACACGACAGCGCCGACCAAGACTACAAACAAGCCAGTTAGTGTCCAGGAGGGGAGTCGGACACTTATGGGAGTGCGCTGCGAATGAGGAATGACCAGCAGCGTGAGGGAATCCCTGGCCGTTTTATCGGGCACGACTGGATATCTCCTCCTTGCAAGTGGCTCCTTTCGTGCTCATTGGCCGGCCATTATACCCAAGCTTGACATTCCTGTCAACCCTGACATCGGTGTTTCACCCCTTGTTGGAAGGCATCGTATAGCTACCGTAGGGTTATCGTCGTGTTTCCGTCAGGCGAACCGGGGAATAAAATGGCGCCTAAGTGCGTCTTATTGAGGTTGTCAGTAACCTGTTGGTCGGCGGCCAGTTGCCAGTTACCAGTGAACAGTAATCAGTAGATACTCTTGGTGATCACTGATCACTGTTTACTGATCACTTTTTACTGGTAACTTTGCACCACCCCGGTACTCATGCTACCATTTGGAAGTCATGAAGAAGCTTCTGATCGCCACCAACAACCCGGGCAAAGTGGTTGAGTACCGCGAGTTGCTGCACAGTTTATCGATCAAGCTCGTTTTTCCAGCTTTCGAAGGCATTGACCTGAACGTTGAGGAATCGGGCAGTAGTTTCGAGGAGAATGCAGTGCTCAAAGCTCGAGCCTTCGCCAGAGTCAGCCGGCTGCCAACTCTAGCCGATGATTCGGGCCTGGAGGTAATGGCGTTGGACGGTGCGCCCGGTCTTCACACCTCCCGTTATGCCGGCCCTCACGCCAGCGACGCGGACCGCTACCGAAAACTGTTGGCCGAGCTGGCCGGCGTGCCTTGGGAACACCGGCAGGCACGCTTTCGCTGTGTAATTGCCATTGCAACCCCGCAAGGCGCGCTCAAAACGGTGGAGGGCACTGTCACCGGTCGAATCGCCTTTGAGCCACGCGGCGAACATGGATTTGGCTACGATCCTGTGTTCTACCTGCCCCGCTACAAAAAAACAATGGCTGAGCTGCCGGAGGAGATCAAGAACCAGATCAGTCACCGAGCCGTGGCCGCGCACAAGGCCATACCTGTGCTGCAACAGATGTTGGAGCTAAGATAATTGTCAATCGTCAATTGGTAATTGGCAATTGTCGTATGTTCTCAAAAAG
>JBHHXF010000358.1:0-4355 GCA_046756905.1 Anaerolineae bacterium
ATCCCGCATCCCGCACCCCGCATCCTGCAACCATCCCTCCGGTCCTCTACAATCGCGACCTCCTGCTAACTTTCAGTGGCGAGGAGTACGCCGATTTCCTGGCCGGCGGTGGTCGGCAACTTCGACCGCGCCTGGCCCGATCCCTGGAGCTGGCGCGCCTCGGGCCGGATATGCATGTGCTGGACATCGGATGCGGGCGCGGGGAGATCACTCTGCACGCTGCGCGACGCGGAGCCACCGTTACCGCCATTGACTTCTCCACCGACTGCTTGGAGCTCACATCCCGCACCCTGGCGCTGGCGTCGCCGGCTGAGCGCGCTCGCGTGCGGTTGGTGCGCGCCGACGCCACTGCCCTGCCCGTGAACGACAGCAGCATTCACCGCGCCCTCTTCCTGGACGTAGCGGAGCACCTCCAGCCGTGGCAACTTCGCCTGGCCTTGGAGGAAATCCGGCGTATCCTTCGTCCCGATGGATACGCTGTGATCCACACCCTGCCGAACCGCTGGGCGTTGGACATCGGCTACCAGCTTATGCGCCGGCTGTTCCCAGACTTGCCGGCTGATCCCCGCTCGGACTACGAACGACAGGTTCACGTGAATGAATTGGACCTCCTGGGGCTGTCTGGCGTGCTGGACGAGGCCGGCCTTCACAGCCGTGTGTGGCTCGAAAACTGGACGGCTGCGCATGCCCGTTGGGGGGCGGGCCGGCAATTCACAGACCCGCTCCGCGACCAATCGTATCCACTTCTGGGCCGGCGGTGTGTAGGCCGGTTTCTAGATGCACTGATGCGCACTCCCTTGCGTCTGGTGCTAGCCAATGACATCTTTGCCATCGCGTGGCCGCCTGGGCGCCGGTCGCCTGCCCCCGTCTGGCCACATGGCTGGTGGGAGCGTCTGGCTCTCACTTTGACAGACCTCGACTTCTCTGGTATCATGTATGAGCATGGTTTTTGACCCCCCGAGAGCTGTCCGCTATTGTCTGCGTTTCTCTTCTATTGGGGAGAAGCGCAGTATTCTTGTGGGCAGTGTGGCCCCCTTGGACACTCAGCGCTCGTAGCAAGCCACGCAGCGTAGCGGAGTGGCGTCGGCATGGCAGCTCGTAGTAAGGCACGCAGCGTAGCGGAGTGCCGTCAGCATGGCAGCTTAACCTGCTAAACCTGACGCCACTCCGCTCTGCTACGTGGCTCACTACCAACCGTCGAGTAAACCGTTGGGGATTCGTCGGGCAAACGAAGGTTGGTCGTTGTTGACAATCTGCCTGCAATCTCCAACATAAATGGGCGGATAATGACAGTAGGCCGTATCTCTAGCCCCAAAACCCCGTTGTATACGGCGAGAGGAGACTCTCAGGTGCAGGATGAACGCCAATTGATCCGGCGTGCCAAAGAGTATGAACCTGGCGCTTTTGCCGAGATCTATGAGCGTTACTATCAGCGGATCTATAACTACATCTACTACCGCGTGAGCGATGGCGTCACGGCTGAAGACCTCTGTTCGGAGGTCTTCATTAAGGCCATGGAAGCTATCGACTCCTACACCTTTCAGGGAGTCCCCTTCTCTGCATGGTTGTACCGGATTGCCGCCAACTTGGTCATCGACCACTATCGCCGGCGACCGTCGCAGCCAGAAGTGTCCTGGGAGGATGGCCGGCCGCTGGTTTTGGGCGACAACCCGAGCGATCGTCTGGAGCGCAAGTTCGATCACCAAGAGCTCCGGCGGGCGGTCCAGGGGCTGACAGCCGATCAGCAGCAGGTAGTCATCCTCAAGTTTGTCGACGGGCTTTCCAACAGTGAGGTGGCGCAGATTCTCGGCAAGACCGAGGGCGCAGTGAAATCACTGCAGCATCGAGCACTGGCCACCTTGGGACGATTGATGGGGGAAACGAGAACCGATGGGGCACAGACACGAGTCCCAAGCAGAAGATACCCCCAACTCCCACGGGGACGCCATTGAGGATTGGGAGTTGGAAGAGGTCCTGGATAAGGCCCTCTCCCAACTGAATAGCGGCGACGATCCCGAACAGATCCTCGCCCGATTTCCGGCCCACGCCGGTCTGCTGCGCCCAATGCTACGCGTAGCGCAGTGGGTGCGCCGTGTCCCGCCGCCAGCGCCGGATATCGCCGCCAGACAGGCCGGCCTGACCCGCCTCCTGGCCGCCGTCCGCGCGCAGCGAGATCGCCGTGTCGAAGCACTGTTGGATGTTGCTCTGGCCCGCTTGGTGGCCGGCGAACCCGCGGATACCATCCTGGCCGACTACTCGACTTGGGCGAACATGCTCCAGCCCATGCTGGCGGCCGCGATAACCATTTCCGAGACCTCCCAACCGAATCCCGATCAACAGAAGAAACGTGAGGGACGCGAGCGTCTGCTGCGTGCAGTTGAGGCGCGCCAATACACTCACGCGGCGCGGGCAACTGCCGGCGCTTTCGAGGATGCGCTGGATGAGGCATTGGCGCGGCTGCGCCAGGGTGTGGATGTAGAGACTATATTGGCTCGCTATCCAGCCTTCGCAGTGCAAATGCATCCCCTCCTGCGCGCCGCCGAGACTGTGCAGCACGTGCCACCGCCTGTCCCGGACGAAGATGCCTACTTCGCCGGCCGCCAGCGCGTCGTAAGACTGGCTGTCGAGCAGCGCCGGCAGCGTCTACGCACTGCTACGCCAACTGCCCGTGTCCCGGTCACACAGTCCATCGGGCGGATACTGCAAGGGTTCTTGGGGGTCACGCCTCATCTGCGCCGGGCAACCATCACGGTCGTGATGTTGGTCGTGATGATTCTCGGCAGTTTCTCCGTCACCCGCGTTGCGGCCGACAGCCTGCCGACAAGTCCACTCTATCCGGTCAAGCGCTTCAGCGAGCGCGTCCAGCTTGTCCTGACGCCATCAACCGAGGCTAAGGCCATATTGCACCTTCGTTTCAGCCAGGAACGCTTGCGCGAGGCCGAGACCTTGGCCCGGCAGACCGGCACGGTCCATTCGGCCGTCCTGGGCGATATGCTGGAGCAAAACGATCAGTTCCTGGGAACAATAAAACAGATATCTCCAGAAAAGCGGGAAGAATTGCTTGCTAGCGGAGCGCGGGTGTTCTTTGCGCAGCGCCAGGTGCTCACCGAGTTGAGCCGGGCCGATGGTCTGCTTTCGCCTCTTGAGCGCGCTGCTTTGACAGATTTCGTGGGCGAGGCCGGCGACGATGAGGCCATCGCAGAAGAGGCCGGGGAGGATGTAGATCTGGCTGAGTTTATCCCGACACCGACGCCCATCCGGCTTGCCACAATAACGCCCAGGCCGTCACCTACTCCGGCGCCGGCCACGGTTCAAGCGCCGGCCAGGCCAACATCGGCGCCGGCTACGGCTACCCTGATCCCGCCGTCGGCTACGCCGTCCCAGGCGCCGGCAGAAGTTGTGTTGGAGCCGGCCGGGCCCGATGCGTTATCGACAGCGACGGGCACCGCCACGGTGACGGCGGCGCCAACCGCGACACCCACGGCCACATCCACCTTTGCGCCTGCGGCGACGGCGGAGCCTCGCGAGCCCACCGCGACGCCGATCTCCGAGCCGCCGGCCACACCCACAGCCGCCGAGCCAGTGGTCGAGCCCAGCGCGACATCGGAGATTGTGCTGCCGACCCTGCCGCCACCCGAGCCTGTGCCGTCGACCACGCCGTAAGACGCGCCTGGCGAATGAATTCGCGGCAACCCTTCGACAAGCCCTTCGATAAACTCAGGACGAGGCTCAGGACGTCGCACTTGCGAAACCGGCCTTCGCCGGTTGGGGTTCCAGTCGCCGAAGCGGCGTCCTGAGCCTGTCGATTTGAAAAATTCACACAACCAGCCCGTATCTTTTGCCTTTCGGTCACGTTGTAGCCTCCGACCGAAACAAGGTCAGGTTTCACTCCCGCGTGGGGTGAAACAAAAAACTCAGGTGGGGGTGAGCCGCCAAGCATCAACACCCACCTGAGAGTCATAGCAGAGAGCCGTGGATTGCCCAACGACAGGGGGGACGGGCTTTCTCTGCGGCTCTCTACTATGCCAATTATACGGGCTTCACGATGCGTTGTCAAACGACGTCAGGTATTGGGTGGTTAGGTATTAGGGTATTAGGTATTAGGTATTAGGTATTGGGCATTGGTGATTGGTGGTGTGAGTACCCGAACACCAATATCCAATATCCAATACCCAATACCCAATATCTAATCACTAATACCGGAGACAAGCCCGTATCTTCGGCGGCAAAACTCCGTTATATCAGGCTGGTTAGTCGAGTAGTCGCCTGGTCAGGTGGTCGACCAGACTAACCGACCACAAGACCAGACGACCAACCGACCAAAAAAGGAGGTGAGGCAACCGACAACAGATGAG
>JBHHXF010000359.1:0-4346 GCA_046756905.1 Anaerolineae bacterium
GCTTCAGGTAGACGGCGGCGGGCACCTGCCGGCAGAACACCACTGGCTTGCCGGCAGGCGCCCGCCGGATGCTCTGTTGAACCTCGCCTGCCCATGTTCATTTAGTGAACGACCAGGACCGGCAAAGCGGTCTTCGACACGACACGCATGCTCACACTGCCCAGAAGCGTACCCGTGACGCCGCCCAGACCTCGAGCGCCCACGACGATCAGATCACAGCGCTCGTTGGCGGCCAGGCTCACGATCTCGTTGGCTGCTGGGCCCTCGTCTACCATGGTTCGCACCGGGATGCCGGCTGCTTCGAGGTGGTATGCTGCCTTGCCGACGATATCCTCGGCTGCGGCTTTGGCTCCTTGTAGAATCTGATCGGCGTTACTGGGGCTGATGTACTCAGGGATGTAGTGATATGCGTGGAATACGATCACTTCCGATCCGTATTTCTGGGCCAGGCTCTTCACATGATCCAGCGCGCGGTCAGAGTGCGCGCTGCCATCCGTCGCAAGTAGGATCTTGCCAAACATCTTGCTTTCCTCCTTATCTGTGTTCAAGTCCATCGTTGGAGCTTGGACTGCCAGTTCGACAGGCTGGCTGCTGTGCCCGGCCGACTAGTAGACGACCAGCACCGGTACCGCAGCCGCAGTCAACACTCGTAGGCTGACGCTGCCCAGCAACACATCGGTGATCCCACCGGCGCCTTTTGCGCCAAGGACTATCAGGTCGCAGCCTTCCGTATTGGCGACGCTCAGAATCTCCTTCGCTGCCGGGCCTTCGTCCACCATGGTCTTGACTTCAACCTCGGCCGCGCGAAGCTCCTGTGCCATCCCGTCCACGATAGCCTGCGAGCTAGCTCGGGCGCCCTGCAGCATCCTCTCGGCATCCGATGAGCTGACGTACTCGGGGATGTAGTGATAGGCGCTGAAGACCACCACTTCGGCGTCAAACTTCTGCGCCAGGTCCTTGACATACGCCAATGTGCGCTCAGAGTGAGGACTGCCATCAGTTGGAAACAGGATCTTGGTGTACATTTCTCTTTCCTCCTTTTGATGGGTGGCATAGCCGCCCAACTCTTGTATTGTCCTGCACGACTCAACCCCGAAAAAATCAAAAAGGCCGGCCTGTTTTAGGCCGACCTCGTCTAGATCCCGATTCTCGGGATGCGGCGCTGCATCCGGTCTTGCAGCGCTGAGCAGTATGGTCTTGCAGCACTGGTGCCGGTTCGAGGCCACAGGCACCTTTGCCTAAATCGGCTCTGACTCCGATCGGCCTCTTAGGATGATTGTAGCACAATCAAGTCTGAATTTGGTCCAACCCCGGTCAGAAACGGGTTCAAGCGAGACCTTTAGGGTTTCCAAAACCCTAAAGGTCTGAAGTTAGCGACGCTGCATCAGGTATTCATGAATCCCTTCGGCCGCGGTTCGTCCCTGGGCCACGGCTGTCACGACCAGGTCTGGTCCCAGCACGTCGTCACCGCCGGCAAAGACCCCCTCGCGCGTCGTAGCGCCGGTCTCTTCATCAATGGTGATCAGGCCCCAATCATGTGTCTCCAGCCCTGGCGTAGTCTCACCCATGAGCGGGTCGGGCCAGTAGCCGAGGGCCAGAACGACTGTGTCAACCGGCATGGTGAATTCGGAGCCTTCGATGCGAACTGGCCGGCGGCGGCCCGAGTCGTCGGGCTCTCCCAATTCCATCTGGAGACATTCCATGGCGACCACATCTCCCTCTTCGTTGCCGATGAAGCGAATGGGTTGAGTCAACCACTTGAATTCTACGCCCTCTTCCTTTGCGAGTGTCCGATCGCGCTCATTGCCCGGCATCTGCTCTTCAGTCCGTCGATAAACGCACAGCACTTCCTTGGCGCCTAAACGAACCGAGGTGCGCACACAGTCCATGGCGGTGTCGCCGCCACCAATCACAGCCACGCGATCCCCGATCTCAGGTGGCTCCTTCAGGTCCGGGGGCCGCTTGTCCAGGTCCACGTTGGCCCGCACCAAGAAAGGCGTGGCCTTATAGATGCCCTTCAGGTCCACGCCTGGCACCTTGAACTCCGCGCCTATGCCGGCCCCGACGCCTAGAAACACCGCCCCAAAGCCATGCTTATCAAACAACTCGTCAACGGTGATGTCCTTCCCGATCCAGATATTGAACACAAATTCAACGCCTAGTTTGTTCAGATACTCTGCCTTTTCGTCGGCCAGGACATGATCCATCTTAAACTTCGGGATGCCATAGCGCAGAATGCCGCCGGGGGTAGGCCAGGCATCGAAGACGGTAACGGAATGGCCTTTCTTGACGAGCAACTCGGCCACGGTCAGGCCGGCCGGCGCGGCGCCAACAACGGCTACCTGATGACCGGAAGGCGGAGCCTTGTCGAGAGGCATACCGCTGTGCGCCTTCTGGTATTCAGCTACGAACGCCTCAAGCCGGCCAATGGCCACGGGCGGCTTGCCCATATTGGTGTAGATGCACGCTCCCTCACACAGAATGGCTTGGGGGCACACGCGCCCGCATACGTCGGGCATTGTGTTGGTCATGCGGAAGACCTCGGCGGCGGCATTAAAGTCTTCGTGCTCCAACTGCCACAGCGCCCAGGGAATATCGTTGTCAACCGGACAGGCCGTCACACATGGCGCTCCCGGGCATTGTATGCAACGCTCCGCTTCAGCCATTGCAGTTTCTGCATCGTAGATCTCGTATACTTCCTCGAAGTTATGAATCCGTTCTTCCGGCGGTTGCTTCGGAATGTCCGGGTGCGGCAGTGCCAGCCGGCGCTTCCGATCTATCGCCTTCGGGTCAGGTTTCGGTAGCATTCAACAATTCCTCCTCAGGGCCATGTTGATAGGATCACATACATACAATTATACCACGCTGCCCGGTCAGTCATCAAGCTTTTCGAGATCGTGAAACGCAATGACCTCTTCGGGGTTGGCCGTGGCGCAAGAGATGCAGCACACTTCCGGGCGTTGCGTGATCCATGGGGACAGTTACCGGCGAAGATCAGGCATCACGGCTCTCGATTCGGCGGGCCGGCGATGGACAGAGCGTAGGCGTCTCTCAGGAAGACACGCTGTGCTGCCTTCTGAATCTGCTCGATGGTGACGGAGTTGATTAGGTCCGGGTAGCGCTGCAGGTAGTCTAGCCCCAGATCGAATAGCTCCATGTCGCGCAGCGTGCCGGCCACCCCCTCGTTCGTTTCCAGGCCAAGCGGCAGGGAACCGGTCAGGTACGATTTGGCATCGTCGATTTCTTGCTCCGACACGGGTTCGTCCTGAATGCGGTGGATTTCGGCCAGTATTATATCAATAGCCCGTTCCACATTGACCGGGTTTACTCCAGTGACCACCCGCCACGGACCGCGCCCCAGATGCGCCGATAGCTGGCTGTAGACGTAGTAGGCCATCCCCTGCTCGTCGCGCACCTTATCTCCCAGCCGGCCACCCATCCCGAACGTCCCCAGAATCGTGTTGGCCAACCTGGCGCTGTAGTAGTCGGGGTCATCGCGTGCAATGCCCGGCGCTCCCAACACGACATCCGTTTGGTACTTATCGGGCATTTCGCGCACTTCGCGGCGAACTTCCGTTAGTTCCGCCTCGCCCGACGAGAAGCGGATGTCGGGGACGTCCTGCGGGGGGCGGGGACCTGCCGGCTGCCAGTCTCCCAACACCTTCTCCACTTTGGAGATGGCATCTTCGGGATCGACAGCGCCGGCCACGGTGATTATCGCATCGGTGGGGCGGAAGTAGCGGTGGTAGAATTCGGCCAGGTCGTCCCGCACGATTGTTCCAACTGTCTCAACGTATCCATCACTACTCCGGCCATAGGGATGCCCGTCCGGGTAGGCAAGCTTGAGAAACGCCAGGTTGGCAACCCCGCGTGTGTCGTTGTCACGTTCTTGAAGTGCGGTGACTAATTGCCCGCGCACCTTTTCGGTTTCACCTTCCGGGAAAATGGGGTTTCTCAGAACATCGGCCAGAATCCCAAGGACGTGGTCCAGGTCTTCGGCCAGGCACTTGATGCCGAAGGAGCTGACGTGCAGGCCGCCGCCTATGCCCAGGCTGGCTCCGATGGACTCGATGGACTCGCTGATTTCGTCGAAAGTGCGACTCCGGGTTCCGTGATCCAGCATATCGGCGGTGAAGCTGGCCAGGCCGGCCTGCTCTGGCGGATCATCCACACTCCCAACGCGCAGATAGCCCCGCAGTACCACCGACGGGCTCAGAAAGTTATCGCGAGCCAGTACGGTGATGCCGTTGTCAAGCGTTCGCCGCACGATAGATTTCGGATCAGGGAGTGAAAGGTCTGGCTTGATTAGTTCTGTTTTGGTATTCATTCTGTTCCTTATGCGTTGT
>JBHHXF010000360.1:0-4314 GCA_046756905.1 Anaerolineae bacterium
CGTCGGGAAACCACATTTGACAAAAATCGATTTCTTTGGTATACTACTAACTTGCGATATGAACTTGCCGGCGCATCAGAATCTCATTTCGTCCCTCTCTCAATCCAACTTCGTCGGGGTTAGACACGGTAAAGTTTCAAGAGTTGATCTTGGTACAACCAATAAAGGTGCACCTATAGGCCACCTGATGCTGATCGGCATTACGAGTATTCCCACCAGTCAAGATAACTGAGTGGGAGTTGCTGCGTCGATATTCTGGGGTGCTAGTGAACTGAGGAGGCCAATGGCATGACTGGCGTGATCAAGACGTACGCTGAACCAGGCGGGGATGGTAGTGTCGTTGCTGAAGCTATGATGGAATTGCCGGTGTTTGATAGAACCAGTATCGTGCCGGCCGACCGCCGCAAATCGTACGCTCGCATCATAGACGTTTTGGAGCTGCCCAGCCTGATCCGGGTGCAGATAGAATCCTACACCTGGTTTCAGGAAACTGGGTTACGCCAGTTGCTGGTTGAAGTATCGCCGATTGTGAGCTTCAACCAGAACCTGGAACTGCATTTCTACGACTATCGCTTTGACAAACCCAAGTATACCGAGCAAGAGTGCCGGGATATGGACATGACGTACGCGTCACCCTTGTGGGTGAGTGTGCGCCTCATCAATCGAGAGACCGGCGAGATTCAGGAGCAGGAAGTCTTCTTCGGTGACTTCCCGTTGATGACTGACAACGCCACGTTCGTCGTGAACGGCGCTGAGCGGGTCGTAGTCAATCAATTAATCCGATCTCCTGGGGTCTATTTTGAGGCACAAGAGGATCGTGCCACCGGTCGCATCATCGCCTTTGCCAAGCTTATCCCAAGTCGTGGCGCCTGGATGGAATTCGATACCTCCAAACGGGATCGGCTGTCGGTCAAGATTGACCGCAAACGCAAGATACCAGTCACGACCCTGCTGCGGGCGATCGGGTACAGCAGCGACGATGAACTGCGTGAGCTTTTTGAACCGTATGACACCGATCCAGAGCATCCCTACATCGAAGCGACCCTGGCCCGAGATCTGACCAAGGATACAGAGGAAGCGATCCTGTCGATATTCAAGAAACTGCGGCCGGGCGATCCGGCTACGGTGGACAACGCAAAGGAGTATCTGACCAGCCTGTTGTTCAGTCAGAGGCGTTACGATTTGGGACGCGTTGGACGATACAAGCTAAACAAGCGCCTCGGTCTGGATGTTGATCTCAATCATCAGACCCTCACAAAAGAGGATCTCGTCGAGGTTGTCAAGCACATCATCATGGTCAACAATGGGACCGAAGATGAGGATGACATTGACCATCTGGGCAATCGGCGTGTGAAGACCGTGGGTGAGTTGATCCAGAACCAGTTTCGCATCGGCCTGTTGCGAATGGAGCGTGTAGTTCGAGAACGCATGAGCAGTCGTGATCCTGAGCAGGCGACTCCGATCAGCTTGATCAATATCCGGCCGGTGGTTGCGGCTAACCGAGAGTTCTTCGGCGGCAGTCAGCTCAGCCAGTTCATGGATCAGACGAATCCGCTGGCCGAATTGACGCATAAGCGCCGGCTAAGTGCCCTTGGCCCTGGTGGCTTGCGCCGAGAGCGGGCCGGCTTTGACGTGCGCGATGTCCACCACAGTCACTACGGACGCGTGTGCCCAATTGAGACCCCCGAAGGGCCCAATATCGGGCTCATTGTCTCCCTGGCCACGTATGCCCGCGTCAATGACTACGGCTTTCTGGAGACACCATACCGTCGCGTCGTCAATCGTGTTAAGCCCCAGGTTGAACAACTGGTGAACCGCAGGTTGCGAGAGAGTGTGGTCGATCCAAACACGGGCGAGGTCATTGCCGAGGCCGGCGTGCGGATCGACGAATCTTTGGCTGAGCGCATTGCTGCTGCTCCCGGCTTGAGCGATGTGAAGGTCTACCCCGTTGCGACGACGAACATCGTATATCTGTCTGCTGACGAAGAGGACAAGGTCACTATTGCTCAGGCTAATGCCCTGCTGAACGAACATGACGAGTTCATGGAGCCTCGGATTTCAGTGCGCCGGCACCAGCGTTTTATGTTGGAGCCGGGCACCAATGTGGATTACATGGATGTCTCACCCAAGCAGATTCTCAGTATCAGCGCGGCTCTCATCCCCTTCTTGGAGCATGATGATGCCAACCGAGCTCTGATGGGCTCCAATATGCAGCGCCAGGGTGTCCCATTGGTCACCCCAGAAGCGCCGCTAGTGGCCACGGGAATGGAGGAGCAGGCGGCCCAGGACTCCGGGCAGGTGGTATTGGCACTGCAGTCGGGTGAGGTGATCAGCGTGACGGCCGAGCGCATCATTATCCGGGACGTTGACGGCAAGGATCACGAGTATCGACTGCGTAAGTATAGCCGTTCCAATCAAAGTACCTGCATTGACCAGCGGCCTATAGTTGAGAAGGGTGATTGGATTGTCGAAGGGGATGTGATCGCTGACAGTTCGTCCACCGAAGTTGGGCGTCTGGCCTTGGGGCAGAATGTGCTAGTGGCTTTCCTTAGCTGGGAGGGCGGCAACTACGAGGACGCTGTTCTCATCAGCGAGGGCGTTGTTCGAGCCGATCAATTCACTTCAATCCATATTGAGAAGCATGAGATTGAAGCGCGGGACACGAAGCTGGGCCCCGAGGAGATCACGCGTGACATCCCCAACGTTGGCGAGGATGCCCTGAGAGATCTTGATGAGGATGGCATCATCCGTGTGGGTGCGACTGTCTCACCCGGCTCCATCCTTGTCGGTAAGATTACACCCAAGGGCGAGACCGATCTTTCGCCGGAGGAGAAGTTGCTGCGCGCAATCTTTGGAGAAAAGGCCAGGGAGGTCAAGGATTCGAGCCTGCGCCTGCCCCACGGAGAGTATGGCAAGGTGGTCGATATCAAGGAGTACAGCCGCGACGATGACATCGATCTGCCGGCTGGCGTTGACCACATGGTCCGCGTTTCTGTCGCACAGCAACGCAAGATTACTGAAGGTGATAAAATGGCCGGCCGGCATGGTAACAAGGGCGTGATTTCCAAGGTCGTTCCCATTGAGGACATGCCGTTCCTGGAGAATGGTCGGCCGGTTGATCTTATCCTGAACCCACTGGGTGTGCCACACCGCTTGAACATCGGTCAGATATTGGAGACCCACCTGGGCTGGGCTGCTCACCGGCTTGGCTTCACAGCGCTCACTCCCGTTTTTGACGGCGCCACCGAAAATGAGATCGCTGGTGAGATGGCCCGTGCCTGGATGATTGACCAGGCGTGGAGTGACGTCGTCGAGCAGGCGTGGGAATGGCTCCGAGAGCGGGGGATCGATACCGAAGTGATTATCGACGACGACGAAGCGCGCCTTCTCTACCTTGAGGAGTGGTTGGATCAAGACGAGATCGACTACACAACTCTGTGGAACGATCGAGTCTATGCTCGTCGCATGGCGTTGCAGCGTTGGTTGCAGGAGCGGGGGTATGATCCTTCAGCCTTGCTAGTTTTCGAAGATGACGACCGTCCGCTTGATGAGAAGCGAGTTGCCAACGCGGAAGCCCAGCGAATCGGCTTGAAACTGTGGTTAGAGTACAACCAGCCGCGGGCAGAGGACTTCGCTGTTGATCTGGAGAGCCTTGAAACACTGGAGGAGATTACCGACGCCTGTCTGCGTATCAGCCGGCAGACCGGAATACCCATGCCAACCACGGGCAAGATGATCTTGTACGACGGCAAAACTGGCGAGCCGTACGATCAGCCAGTAACTGTTGGGGTCATCTACATGCTCAAGCTGGCTCACCTGGTGGAAGACAAGGTCCATGCGCGATCGACGGGTCCGTACTCGCTGGTAACACAGCAGCCGTTGGGTGGCAAGGCTCAGTTCGGCGGTCAGCGGTTCGGCGAGATGGAAGTGTGGGCCCTCGAAGCATACGGCGCAGCCCATACGTTGCAGGAGATGTTAACTATTAAGTCTGATGATGTTACCGGCCGCGTGAAAACGTATGAGGCAATTGTCAAGGGCGAAGAGATTCAGGAGCCCGGTGCACCTGAGTCTTTCCGAGTGTTGGTGAAAGAGCTCCAGAGCTTGGGCCTATCAGTCGAGGTGCTCGACCAACAGGGAAAGAGGGTATCCATTGGCAAGGATGATGGGATGGACCACCGCGCAGGCCGGCTGGGTCTCAGCCTTAAGCTGCCCGGTGGCCGGCGCCGGTAGGTGGCGTGACAAGCGGACCGGCGGGTTTGGTGTGCCGCTGGGTTCATCCGTAGTCTACCCCCCTTTGCGTCGCACTGGCAACGG
>JBHHXF010000361.1:0-4303 GCA_046756905.1 Anaerolineae bacterium
TAGGCATTCTTGGCCCCCATTTCGGCCATCATGTTGGGGATGACCATGCGACTTGCCACGCTGAGGCCGGCCAGTCCATCGCCGGCGAATTCGACGGAGCGGTAGAGTCCGCCGTCGGCACGCAGTTGGCCGATGATGTACAGCGCCAGATCCTTGGACGTGACGCCGGGGCGCAGCCGGCCGTGCAGCACGATCTGCATCGCTTCGGGGACACGCAGCCACAGCTCGCCCGTGGCCCAGATGGCGGCCATCTCGCTGCGTCCGACGCCGGCCGCGAAAGCCCCCAGCCAGCCGGCATGGGGCGTGTGCGAATCTGCGCCAAGGATCACCTGACCAGGCAGGACCAGTGCTTCCTCGCTCACCACCTGGTGACAGACGCCCCGCCCGACCTCAAAGAAGTTAGGGATGCCCTGCTCCTGGACAAACTCGCGAATCTCGGCGTGGTTCTGGGCGTGCTGTGTGGTGGGCGCCGGCACAGCATGATCCAGCGCAATCACCAGGCGCTCCGGATACTTGACGCGCTGCACGGGCAACTGCTGAAAGATGCGCCGAATGGCGGCCGTGTTGTCATGGCTTAGCGCCACATCGGGCACCATGTCCACGACCTGACCAACTTCGACTTGGTCAAGGCCGGCGGCCCGTGCCAGCGCCTTCTGTGCAAATGTCTGTCCCACTTCTCCCCTGCCCCCTAGCTCCCCTGCACCTCCGCACCATTCGCCCAGTGGTACAGCAGCGCATCCACATCGTCCAGCGTTAATGCACGCTCATCGGCCAGAGCTTTGATGTGAGCGGTCAGACGCTTCACCTGATCGTCGTCCAGCTCCAACCCGAGCTGCTCGGCACGGTGGCGGACGGCGTTCCAGCCGGTCAGCCGGTGGGCGATGTGGATGTAGCGCGTCAGTCCGAATGCCTCAGGCTTGAGGATTTCGTAGGTCGATGGGTGATTCAGGACCGCTTTGGCGTGGATGCCGGCCTTGTGCGTGAAGGCCGAGAAGCCCGTGAGATAGTTGTTGAACGGGATGTCCACACCCACCAGGTCAGCTATCAGCCGATCAAGGTCGCGAATCAGCGGCAGGTTGTACTTCTCCACCAGAGCCGCATCGGTCGCATACAGGCGCGCGATCAGGCCCCCCAGCGGCGTGATCCCGTTGCGCTCGCCGATTCCGAGCACGCTGGTGTCGATGTGGGTTGCGCCGGCCTCCAGTGCGGCGTAACTGTTGGCGATGGCGCAACCGGAGTCGTTGTGCCCGTGGAACTCGATGTCGCACTTCACCCGCTGCCGGAGCTGGCTCACCAGGTCGTAAATCTGGCGCGGCGTACCGACGCCCACCGTGTCGGCGACGCCCACGCGGTCCACGCCCAGCTCATCCACCGCTTCGTAGACGCGAAAGATGTCTTCCGGCTCACTGCGCAGGCTGTCCTCGGTGCTGAAACGAACCTCGACATCCTGTTCTTGAAGATAGGCCACCACATCGCGTGCCAGATCGACGATCTGCTCGATGCTCTTGCCGTGGCTGAATTCCCGCAGGTAGGACGAGGTGCCGATGACCACATCCACGCCATCCACGCCCGTCTCGACGGCGATCTGGGCGTCCTTTGGGTGACACCGCGTGTGGGTGAGGATCTTGGCCCGCAGGTCCAGGCCGGCAATGGTCGTGCAGTCCTCCCGACTCTGGGGCGACGCCAAAGGCGATGTCAGCTCCAGATACTCAACCCCGAACTCATCCAACAATCGCGCAATCTCGATCTTCTGCTCCGTCGTGAAAAAAGCATTGACAAACTGCTCACCTTCGCGAAGCGTGGACTCGATGATTGAGAAGCTCTCCAGACTCATGGTGCACCTCCAATCAGTGATCAGTGATCAGTTATCAGTAATCAGTTTCTGGTTGCCGGCTACCGGCTACTGATCACTGATCACTGATCACTGTTTACTGTTCTCCTGTCAACAGATTCAACACTCGCCGAAGCACCTCAATCGCTTGCAGGTACTCCGACACCTCAATGTACTCGGTCGGCGTGTGATCCAGGCTGGAATCGCCCGGGCCGTAGGCGGCGATGGGACAGTTCCAAACCGGGCCCACTACGTTCATGTCCGACGTGCCGGTTTTCAGCTTGAAAGTGGGCCGGCCACCCTCAGCGCGGATGGCTCGCAGAAAGGCTCGCACCAGCGGGGTGTTCTTCGAGGCGCGAAAGGCCGGCTCGTAACTGAAGCAGCGAACCTGGGCCTCGCCGGCTAGCTCCCGAACGGTCTTTTCGAGTTCACTGACCTCAACGTCAAGCGGCAGACGAAGGCCAACCGTGGCCTCCACCGAATCGGTCAACCCATCGCTAGTGGTACGTATGCCGCGCAGCGAGGGCAGCAGTTGGCTGAACGCTCCCTTCCGACCGGCGTTGAAGGTCTCCGCCTCAGCGTTCACCGCCTGCCACCAGGCGACGGCTTCCTCGGCCACACCGCCCTGGGGGCCGGCGGTGTGACCCATGGGACGCTCCAACTGGTAGTCGATGAGCAGCCGGCCCTTGTAGCCCAGCGTGATGCTGTCCCACCCGCTCGGCTCGCCGATGACGCAGAACGCAGGCCGATACTGCTCAGCGGCGAAGCGCGCCCCCTTCGAGGTAGCCGCTTCCTCCTCGGTGGCGCCGATGACGACGACACGCGTATCCGACAGCGGGCCGGTCTGCGCAGCCGCCGCGACGAACGCTGCCAGTGGCCCTTTGGCATCCACCGCCCCCCGCCCGTACAGTCGCTCACCCTCGATCCGCACCGGAATCCGCCCTGGCACGGTGTCCATGTGGCCGAGCAAGACAACCTCGCAGGGGCCATCGCCCATCACGCCGACGGCGTTGCCGGCCTGGTCCACGTGGGACTGGAACCCCCAGCCGGCCATCCGCTCCACCAGGAACTCCGCCAACGCGCCCTCCTGGCCCGACAGGCTCTCGATTTCCAACATCTGTCGCAGAAACTCGACAGCATCCATTTGGTCCTCAGTTCTAAGTCTCAGTGATCAGTGATCAGTGATCAGTAAACAGTAATCAGTAATCAGTGGTCAGTAATGAGAATCTGAATACTGATCACTGATTACTGATCACTGATCACTGACGCAGCGTGGCATCGATAGCGCGAATCACCACGTCGATCTCCTCACGGCTGATCACCAACGGCGGCAACAACCGGAGAACCGTGGGGCCAGCCGGCAGCGCCAGCACACCCCGCCCCATCAGCTCTTGCAGCACCGGGGTGACACGGGTCTTCAGTTCGATGCCAATCATCAGCCCCAGGCCCCGCACCTCGCGCACCAGCGGCGACTCCAGGCCCTGCAAACGCTCCAGCAGATACCCCCCCATCTCGGCCGAGCGCTGGATCAGGCTTTCGCGCGCGTAGGCTTCCAGGGCGGCGGCGGCGGCAGCGCAGGCCAGCGGATTGCCGCCGAAGGTGGAGCCGTGGACGCCGGCCGGCAGCTCAGCCACCGCCGGCCCGATGGCCACAGCCCCCATTGGGACGCCGCCGGCAATCGCCTTGCCCAGGCACATCAGGTCGGGGACAATGCCGGCGTGCTCTGCCGCGAACCAGCGGCCCGTGCGACCGAAGCCGGTCTGCACCTCATCGACGATGAGCAGCGCGCCGCGTTCGTCGCACAACTTCCGCAGACCCTGGAAGTACTCTGCTGACCCGGGCCGCACGCCCCCTTCCCCCTGGACGATCTCGACCAGCACTGCGGCTGTGTCGTCGCCGACGGCTTGGTCCATGCGGTCGAGATTATCAAAGGGCACGTGGGAGAAGGCCGGCACCAACGGCTCGAATGGCTCCCGATACTTGCGCTCCCAGGTCGCCGACAGTGCTCCAAGCGTGCGGCCGTGGAACCCGCGCATGGTGGCCACAATCCCAGGCCGGCCCGTGCTCAGACGGGCGAACTTGATGGCTCCCTCGACCGCCTCAGCGCCGGAGTTGCACAGGAAAATGCGGTTCAGCCCGTCAGGCAGGCGCGCCGTGAGCCGGCTCAGCAGCTCCGCCCGCCGGTCGTTGTAGAACACCTCGGGACAGGTGATCAGCGTTTGCGCCTGCTGCGCGATGGCCGCGACAACCTTCGGATGGCAATGTCCGAGATTCGCGACCCCGTGGCCGGCCACACAGTCGATGTACTCCCGCCCATCAGCGTCCCAAACCCGCGCCCCCTCACCCCGCACGATGGCGACGTCCCGTTTGGGATACACACCGCTGGTAAACTGCCGTTCCGTCTCGATCACAGACCCACTCGATTTCATGAGCATACCCTCTTGGAGATTAGAGATTGGAGATTGGAGATTG
>JBHHXF010000362.1:0-4297 GCA_046756905.1 Anaerolineae bacterium
GGGAGGCGACGGGGCATTTGATTGATGGGGGCAGCCACGCCTTGCGGCTGTTTGCTCCTTATCCTTTCCGCATCGTGAGCGCCTCCGGATCGCGCGTGCGAGACGTCGATGGCCATGAGATTCTCGACTTCTGGCAGGGCCACTATGCTAATATCCTGGGACACAATCCCGAAATCGTCACTCAGGCCCTCGCCGGCCAGTTCCAGAAGGGCTTCGGCCTTCAAACTGGGCTTCCCGACTCCCTCCAACCGGAGTTCGCGGCCTTGCTCCTGGGGTCTATCGGCGCCGAAAGAATTCGCTTCACCACCAGTGGCGCTCTGGCTACCATGTATGCCATCATGTTGGCTCGGGCCTTCACGGGCAGACAGCTAATTCTGAAAGCCGGCGGCGGTTGGCATGGCGCTAATCCCATGGCTTTGAAGGGGGTAGGGTATCGGGAAGGCGGATTCGTGCAGGTCGAGTCGGACGGCCTCGCGGAGGACAGCGCCGCCGCAATCCTGACTACCCGCTTTAATGACCCTGAAGACCTGGCAGAGCAGTTTCGAGAATTTGGCGACGAGATTGCCTGCTTCATTGTAGAGCCGTGGATGGGTGTGGGTGGGTTCATGCCGGCCACCCGCGAATACCTGGAAACAGCCCGCGCACTGACTCACAAATACGGGGCGAGGCTGATCTTCGACGAGATCATCTCTGGCTTCCGCTTCTGCGCCGGCGGTGTGAGCAAACTGTATAACATCCAACCCGACCTCTCGACCTTCGGCAAGATAATCGGGGGTGGGATGCCGCTAGCGGCGGTGACAGGCCGCGAGGAGATCATGCGGCTGTGCGGTACGGAGGGTGGCCGGCGTGTCAAGTTCGAAGGCGGGACTTTCTCAGCCCATCCGGCGGCCCTGCTGGCGGGTAAGACGCTAGTCGAGTACCTGATTCGCCATGAAGATCAGGTCTATTCGAGGCTTGGGGTCCTGGGACAGAAGATTCGGACAGGGATCGAGGAGGTATTCGCCGGCCACGGCATCCTGGCCAGGTGCACCGGCTATGGAAACGATGTGGTCCCTGATAGTTCCCTGGTCATGATTCACTTTCCCTATGATGAAAAGACTGAGTTGATCAGCCCCGAGGAAGTTTGGGACCCCGAAATCTGCGATGTGGGCCGGCGGGAGAAAGTCCTCAAGTTGTCCCTGCTGCTGGAGCGAGTACACGTGGTCCATGGGTTAGGGTCGGTATCAACAACTCACTCGGAGGAGGATGTCGAGTGGCTGTTCTCGGCCTGCGAAGAGGTTGCAAAGCGGATGAAAGCCGGATAGGGAATCGATGCTACCCGGCGAGACTCTCAAGCAGCGCCGAATCCACCCGTTCAGCAATGAGGTATTTCCGGTCGCCGTCTTCGCCGACACCCGTGACCATATAGTCTCCTTCTTTCCAGCCAATATAGCGCTGAAAAAGCCTATCCGTAGCATGTCTCCACACCAGTGCCTCTTCCAGCCGCTCCTTCTGCAAACCTGTCCAGCTCGCAGGAATCTCGATCGCGATTGATTGTGCGTCTTCCTCAAGGTGTAGCTCAGCCCAGCCGGCGTTGACTCGCCGGATGGTACTGTTCCCACGCAAATCCAGGATGGTCGCTCGCGATACGCGTGACAGCGCACGCCCCACTCGCTCGGAGCTGACAAGCCAGGTAATCCCAAATCGAGAAGCCGGCGCCTGATTCAGCACATTCCTGAAAGTGTAATAGTTCGGGTAGAAATCACATGCAATAGCCCGCAATCGGCCGAAATTGAGGATCGCATTGCCGTACTGCAGGGGATCAACGGTCCAATTGACAATATCGATTCCCTCCCGTCGGGCGTTCTCCGCCTGAACTTTCTTGAGGGCGGTCCCGATTCCGCGACCTCGGTATTCGCGCAGGATACCCAGGACTTGAGACTCCAGCCGATATGCGACTAGGTATCTCTGGCTCCAGGTCTCCGGGAGTTGTGAGCCGTCAAACTTGTAGAACCCGAGCAGGAACCCCACCGGCCTACGGTCGAGTCTTGCCACCAGTGCAGTGCCAGCCCGAAAGTCACTCGAACATAGGTCGGCCGGATACAAGGAGTCTGGGTCGCTGCCCCAGATCTGTTGCTGTAGAGCTCGGACAGCTAGAGCTTCCTCGCTATCAGGCCGGCCAATATCAAGGTCGCCAATTTGATGCGTGGTCCCCTCCCAATAAGGTTCCGACTGGGGAGCGTAGAAGACAACTCTGCCATTTCCGAGAAGCTCCTCCAGTTTGGTCGTCAACTGTGTTTGACCTATCTCGAAGTGCTCGTGGGCTTGGTGGAACCTGAGTGTGAACTCACGAGCGCCGGCCCGGAGGGTCCGAGGGAACAGGAAGCCGACGCCCACGATCCGCCGGCCCGCTTCGACCACGGCGATCTGCCCACCAATCCTCGGAAAGGTAGCCTCTAGAAAATGGGGCGGAAAGAGGTGAGGATTGTCCGGGGCGCCTAGCAGTGTCCGAAGACGGTGAACTTCGGCCGACCACGAGTTGTCTTTGGGGTTCAGGAGAGTGATCGCCATTCGACCTATCATGCCGTGTTTATTGTACTGTTGGCGTTAGTCATCGTTTCGGCCACTTGTAGCGCAATTTGGTAAATTGCGCCCGGCAAGTTACCAACTTGCCCTACATTTTACGTTACGCTTATCTGGCCCAAACGATGACCAAGGCCGTACTGTTACTCGCCTTGCTGTGGCAAATTCGCGCCAGTTAGTACACCATGTCTCCGCGAACAAAAGCGGCTGTCCGCGGATCGTCTGGCGATTCGAACATCCTATCCGCCGGCCCCGTCTCGATCAGTTTCCCGTTCAATAAGAACGCTACGCGGTGGGCCAGCCGGCGAGCCTGAAAAACGTTGTGTGTGACCAGGACGATGGTGGTTCCCTGCTTTTGGTTGATGTCGCGTGTGATGTTCTCGATGAGATTGACATTCATCGGGTCCAGGTTGGCTGTTGGCTCGTCCAACAGCAGCGCCTCGGGTTCGATGATGAGGGCTCGTGCCAGGGCGACGCGTTGAGCCTCGCCGCCGGAAAGGGTGTGGGCCGGCGCCCGGGCCAGGTCAGTCAGGCCTACCTGATCCAGCACGCCTCGCACCGATGCCTCCACATGATTCTGACCGCGAACGCGAAGCCCATACGCCACATTGTCGGTCACGCTTCGGTTGAGCAGCACTGGACGCTGAAACACTGTCGTCACCTGCCGGCGCACCGATAGTGGCGGTGAAGAGCCATTGGAGTGGTACGATCCGAACGTGATTGAACCTGTGGTGGGCAGTTCCAGAAAGTTCAACAAGCGCAACAGCGTACTCTTGCCGGCCCCGCTGGGACCAATGATCCCCAGAATCTCGCCGGCAAACACATCGAGGTGGTCGATGTGGAGTACGCAGCGGCCGTTATACTGTTTGGTTACGTGCTCAAGATGGTAGACGGAAGTCATAGTTGGTGTCTCCGGGGGGCGTGTTGATATTGCGTACTGCGTACTGCGTATCGTGTTCCTTGAGCTCATCAATACACATTACGCAGTACGCACTACGCACTACTTGATACCCACCCTCCCTGCAACTGCAACATCATCAAATTTGCCACGAACGTCAGTCCCAACAGCACTATCCCCAACGCCATAGCCAACTCAAAGTTGCCCTTCCGCGTTTCCAACACGATGGCCGTGGTCAAGACCCGCGTTCGGCCCTCGACGTTGCCGCCAACCAGCATTACGGCTCCAACTTCGGAAATGATGCTGCCAAAGCCGGCAATCACCGACACCACGACGCCTATCCGGGCTTCGGTGAGGATTGTGAACGCCGCTTGCCGGCGTGTGGCGCCCAGCGAGAGCACCTGCTGCCGCAGGTTGGGGTCTACGCCCATGACAGCGGCTGTGGTGAAGCCGGCCACCAGCGGAAAGGAGATGATGGTCTGGGCAACGACCATGGCCGGCGGTGTGAATAGCCAACTCAGGAAGCCCAGCGGACCGCTTCGCGAAAGGAGCAGATAGACGAACAGACCCACCACCACCGGTGGAAAGCCCATGCCGGTGTACAGCAAGGCCATGACGAATCGCCGGCTTGGAAACTCCGTCAGCCCCAGCCAACTGCCTAGCGGGATGCCGGCGATAGTACTCAGCAGCAGTCCCAGCCCCGACACTTTCAAGGACAGGATGATAACCTCGACGAGGGCCGGATCTCTGGCCCACAGCAGTTGAAGTGCCTCCTGAACTGCATTTCCTAGATTGAACATCGTAGCAAAGTAGAATTGATACAGTGATCAGTGATCA
>JBHHXF010000363.1:0-4294 GCA_046756905.1 Anaerolineae bacterium
TCGGCCGCGTACTGGCGCTCGGTGCGGTCGCGCAGGACGCGGGCAAAAGTCCGGCCGTCCACCCGGAAACGGTAGCAGGCGCCGTCGGGCAGGGGGCAGTCGGGGATAGGCTCGACATCCCGGGCTGCCTCCAGGTAGGCCAGGTAGTCCCCCTGGGGGGCGACGAGGCCCGTAGGGATCTGGACGGTGCGCGCTTCCTGGCCGGCCTGACGCACGGTGGCCTTGTCCCCCTCCTGGACGATCTCCATCATCGGCTCGACAGCGCCGGGATTGACGGCGGCCACGGCATCGGCCACCAGGGGATTGGGCCGGCCGACTTCGGGCCAGACCCGGGTGCGGGTGCGGAACGGGGGGAAGCCTGGCGCCGAGGGCTGGTCCAGCCGTTCCAGTTCACCTTCCAGATAAAAGTTGACCTGTTCCTCGGAATGGCCCCACTGGCTCCACACGGGCAGCGGGAAGAGGGTCTGCTCGACTCTGGCCTCGAATTGGTAGCCGGCAGCCCGGGCCTGCTCCCAGGCCGCGCGCAACTGGTCGGCCGGGTCGAGTGGCGCGCCGGCGCGGGCCAGGCCGGCCACGGCGAGGACGAGCAGAAGGATGCTCAGCAACAGGGAGCCCAGCACAGGCCAGGTCCTGTGGGAACGAGATGTGAAAGTGTGCAGCGTCTTCATAGCAGACCCCTCTCGATGCTCATAGTGCGTACTGCTACGAGCCCCTTGACGGCTACGGTGTATCGACAAAGTGCTCTCTCATTTCAGCCGGCAGTTTGTCCTCGATGAACGCCAGAATGGCGTCGGTGCCGGTGATGTAGCGTTCGGCGTCGCTCTGCACGTGACGGATGTAGCCGCGCAGGGCCGGCGGTTCGTCGCCGTCGGCCGGCTCCAGCCACAGGCGGAGCAGGAACGACGACGCTGTGCTTTCCGGTTTCGACCGTTGGGTCATGGTATTCTCGCAAGCAGACAGGGGATGTGACCAACGCTAGCGTTGGCCGTTTGTCTGCCAGTATAGCACAGGGGTGTTTTAGAAGGTGTTTTAGAAGCGAGGGTTAGATGTGAAACTTACGTGAAGGTTCAAAACCGTTACAATCGAAAGCAGAAAGAAAGCTCCCCACACGGGTGAAGTTCGCGTCAGCCTGGCTTGACCAGGACACTCCCTCATGCTACAATGCTCTCCGAGGTGATGAGCGATGAAGAAGGTGATACTACGCGAGTCCCGAGCTCCCTACACACTGGCCGTGGACGATGAGACCCTCGGCCACGAACCGGTGATCCTGGAGCGGGATGGCCGGCCGGTGGCTGCTCTGGTGCCCATCGTCGAGTACGAAGCGTTCCGCGCCTGGCGGGAGGCGCTGAAGGAACCCTGGCCCGAGGAACCGCCGCCCACGCCTGAAGGCGATCAGGAGGCCCTGGCCGCGGTGGAGCGTATCCGTACCATGTTTGCTGATACGGAGCCTGAGATATGGCGTGATGTCATAGAAGATGAGCTCCTGAGCCCGGAGAACCTCTGGATATTGCTGGAAGAGAACGACGAATGAATCTGGCCGATATCCCCAAAGGTGCCCGTATCTTTGCCGACGCCAACATCTTGAGCTACGCACTTTCCACTATCGAGCCTCTCCACACGCTGACGGCACCTCTACTTGAGAGGTCGGCGCGACGAGAAATCGAGCTTCTGACTTCCTCCTTTCAAGCCGCACACGTGATCCACCGGGCCATGGTGGTGGAAGCTCGCCATCGCTATCAGCTCTCATCGCGCGAGGTAGTCTCCTACCTCAAACAGCACCCCGATGCTGTGCGTAGTCTGACCCGCTACAAGCAGATCCCCGGCGAGTTCAGCCGTGCCCGTATTAACATTCTGGACGTGACCTACCGGGAGATCCACGCCAGCAAGCAGTTTCGCGATGACTTCGGCCTGCTCACCGACGATTCCATTACTCTGGCCGTCATGCGCCGCCACAGCCTCGCGGACCTGGCCAGCAATGACGAGGACTTCAAACGCGTAACCGGTATCCGTCTGTGGACGCCTGACTAGTCCAGCGGCGAGGTGGGTGGAGGGAGAATACGCAATACGCAGTACGCAGTAGTAGCGTATTGCGTACTGCGTATTTACCTATCATGCTCCACGTTTTTTAATAACGCCTCTGTCTTCTCCATCTCGGCTCGCGCGCCCAATTCGGCAAAGAGGTCGCGGGCCTGTTGCAGGTAACGGACGCCACGCCGGTCGCCCTGAGCACAGAGGAACTGTCCATACGCACGCCGGCTTCTCGCAAGTTCGGTGCGCTCGCCCAACGACTCAGCGATTTGCAGACTGCGCTGCAGGTGAGCGCGCGCTTCATCGGGTTGCGTTGTTGCCAGGACTTCTCCCAAGATGCGATGCGCCACTGCGCGATCGTAGCCGACATCCGTCTCCTCAGCCAGGTGCAGCGCCTGCCGCGCATGCTCCAGCGCCGGCGGGTGCTCCCCCATGCGACGTCGAGCGGCAGCCAGAGCGCTGTGAAGCGCCGACAGTGCGATGCGCGAGCCGGCTTCTTCCGCGATGCGCAGCCCCTTTTCCAGATCGCGCAGCGCCTGTTGTTCGTCACCCAGACCGAGATAGGCTTCGCCCAGGTCGTTGTACACCGCCGGCAGGCCTGTGGTGAACCCGATCTGCTCGAATAGCTCCCGACTCTGCTGGTAGCAGTCGATGGCTGCCTGATAGTCACCCCGATTGTGGTGCACCAGGCCAATGTTGTGGAGGCAACTGGCCTGGCCGGCCACATCCCCGATCTTCCTTAGCAGTGCGAGGCCACGGTTGTGATAGCTCAGCGACTTCTCATAGAACCCCAGGCTGCGGTAGACCAGACCCAGGTTGTTGTACGACTGCCCGATTCCATAGTCGTCGGCAATGGCTTCTTTGATGCGCAAGCCTTGCTCCAGCTCCGCCGCCGCCGCAGCGTAGTCGCTTTGATACCAGTCCACGATGCCCAGAACCGTCCACAGCCGGCCCAGCGCCCGTCGGGCTTCGCTTCCCGGGTCGGACTCAATCATGTCTATCGCCGCCCGGAGCCGGCGTCGAGCCTGATCGTAATGGCCCTGGCGCATGTAGACCCACGCCCGTTCCCGCCCCAGGCGGGCATGCTCCAGGCGTGCGGTGGGCGAGCGGCCGGGAGGCAGGGCCCGGGACGCGCGCTCGAAGTCTTGCAGGGCACCCTCATAGTCACCTTGCCTCTCACGCAGCCGCCCGACTTTGCGCCACAGCACTGCGCTGGTCAAGGGCACAGCCGCGTCGCCGGCCAGATCCAATGCCCTTTCGCAACTGGACATTGCTGCCGAGTAATCACCGATCAGTGACTCAACGTCGCTCATCTTCTCGTGAACGGCGGCCAGAGTGGCGGGTGAGACCTGCGGCAATCGCCAACCCAGGTCAACAGCGCGCTGGTAGTGG
The DNA here is from genome assembly GCA_046756905.1 of Anaerolineae bacterium. GTDB lineage: Bacteria > Chloroflexota > Anaerolineae > Epilineales > JAANWY01 > JBHHTZ01. Next base: position 3,421 of record JBHHXF010000363.1, read on the forward strand.
CGTATGGCCTCTTGATGGGCGTAGAGTGCCCATGCGCGGTCGCCAGCCTGGACCAGATACGTGAAGGCTTTCTGCTCTTCTCCGCCGCGTCGGAAGTGCCGGGCCAGTTCGCCGATGACCGGGGTTGGGTTCTCGGCGTACAGATGCTCCAGGGCAGTGCCGGCCTGCCTGTGTCGGTAGGCGCGGAAGGCTTCGGGTGTCACATCGTAAACCGTCTGCTGGATCTTGTCGTGGGTGAACTCGTAGCGTCCCGTTTCTTGCTCCCGAATCAGCCGCCGGTCGAGCATAGCCCGCAGGCAGTCGAGAAGCCGGGCCTCGGGCAGACCGCTGGCCTGACGAAGCACATTGTACCGAAAGTGCCGCCCCAAGACCGCCGCAAGAGCCAATACGTCCCGAGTCTCTGGTTCCAATTCGTGGATCCGCGACAGGATCACGTCGCGAATGGTCTGGGGGATGGGAATTCCGGCACCGATCCGCGCCATCAGGCCAGGCGACAGCCGCCAGGTGCCTTGCGGTCCCTGGCGCAGCAGCCCCCCGTCTAGCAGGGCCTGCACCATCTCGGTGATGAAAAACGGGTTGCCCTCCGATTCGCGGTACAGCCAGCGGGCGAGTTCCTCCGTCCGCGCGTCCCGTTCGGTCTGGCTAATCACCATGGTCACGACGTCCGACTCCGAAAGGGCCGACAGTTCCATGCGCGCCAGGAGGCCCTCGCGACTCAGCGTCCGTTCCAGCCGGACCAGCGGATGATCTGCCAGGGTATCCTCCGGGCGAAAGGCGCCGACGAATAGAGTGCCGGCCGGGGCGATGCGGCGAACGAGGAAGCCTAGCAGTTGGAACGTGGATTCATCAGCCCACTGCAGGTTGTCCAGGAAGA
>JBHHXF010000364.1:0-4287 GCA_046756905.1 Anaerolineae bacterium
CGTTCGTGTCCCTTCCAGAACCGCTCGCGAATCTTCTTCTTGTCCACCTTCCCCAGATTCGTCAGCGGGATCGCCTCCCAAAACTCCACCGACTTCGGTGCCGCCACACTTCCCTTGCGCTCCTTCACGAACTCGATGAGTTCCTCTTCCGTGGCGGTGGCACCCTCGTGCAGCACGACGATGGCTTTCACGGCTTCGCCCCATTTCTCGTGCGGCACCCCGACAACCGCCGCCCCCTTCACCGCCGGATGCTCAAACAGCACATCTTCGACCTCGCGCGGATAGACATTGAAGCCGCCGCTCACGATCATGTCCTTCGACCGATCCACGATGTACAGGAACCCCTCTTCGTCCTGCCGCGCCAGGTCGCCGGTGTACAGCCAGCCATCTTTGATCGTCTCAGCCGTCTTCTCCGGGTCCTTGAAGTAGCCGTCCATCACGTTGATGGAACGCGAGATGATCTCTCCCACTTCCCCCGTCGGGACATCATTGCCATCCTGATCCACCAACCGGACCTGGGTGGTGAGGGTGGGCCGGCCACACGAGCTCAGCACCTCCCGCTCCCGCACCGGATCATCGACCACATGCGCCTCTCTGGGGAGGACGCTGATCATCATCGGGGCTTCGGTCTGCCCGTAGAACTGGGTGAAGATGGGACCGAAGTGCTCGATGGCCTGCTTCAGCCGCTCCGGCGCGATGGGCGCCGCGCCGTAGTGGATGTTGCGCAGGCTGCTGGTGTCGTACTTCGCCAGGTCCGGGTAGTCCAGGAGCACGTAGATCATAGTCGGCACCATCAGCGTGCCGGTGATGCGCTCTTTTTCCACCTGCTCGAGGAATGCCTGGGGCGAGAAGCCGTCCATGATCAGGCAGGTCCCGTGCCGCAGCAAGATGGGCAGCAGGTAGACGCCGGCAGCGTGGATCAGCGGCGTCATGTAGGCGAATACCTCGTCCGGCTCGATGCCCGTCTCCAGCAGTTCCAGCAAGACAGAGTTCACCCAGGCGCGGTGGGACAGCATCACGCCTTTGGGCCGGCCTGTGGTCCCGCCGGTGTAGTACAAGCCACACAGATCATCAAGGGTGACTTCCACCGCCGGCGGCTCCGGCGGATGCTCCGCCAGAAGCGTCTGCAAGTGGTAATGCCCCTCCTCCACACGGGACGGGTCATCGCTGATGCAGATGAAGTGCTGGATCGTTTCCAGGCGCGGGATCATCTCCTGGACCCGCGCGGCCAGCTTCTCGTGGTACACCAGCGCCACCGCCTCCGAGTGGTTCATCATGTAGATGTGATCTCTTGAGTGCAGCAGGACAGCCAGCGGCACTCTGGCCACGCCGAGCCGGGCCAGGGCGTATTCGGCGAAGATGTACTCCGGGCAGTTGGCCATCAGGAAGGCAACTCGATCTCCCTTTCTCAGGCCGAGGCTGTGAAAGGCGTTGGCCAGCCGATACGCATTCTCCCGCATCTGGCCATAGGAAAAGGTCTTGTCGCCGTGCTTGATGGCGATCTGGTCGGGGAAGAAGGTGGCGCAGCGATCGTACAGCTCCCCTACGGTTGTGTAGTCCATGTCCGGCAGTCCTCGCTTCGTGGGTACAACAGGTCGCAGGCGGATCGGGGATACCAGAAAACTGAATCGGTGTTTCGTTTTCCACCGACATTATACCTGGGCTGTTTCGCGACCGCTATACCCTTTCGGGCAGTCTTCAACCTCGCATCTCCTACCCAATCGGGCAGGCAAATAGATGGCACATCCGTTCTATAGACAACCGACGAGTTCTGTGGTATAATCAGTTCATCTAAGAAACTTTCTAGTTTCTTAAGTTGTAATAGGTGGGCCATCGGTTTTCGAGAAAGGGGATTGTCATGGGTATAGTTGTAGCTCCGATTGTGGACGGCAAACTTGAGACTTGGAAGCAGTGGGCTGCACAGTTGCAGGGTCCGGCCGCGGCCGAGTTCGCAGATTTCAACCGCCGGTATGGCCTGACACGGCACGCTGCGTGGCTGGCCGAGACGCCGGCGGGGCCGGTCGTCGTCGCTCTACACGAGGGACCCGGTGCAGACACGTTCATGGAGAAAGTAGCAACATCGAATCACGAGGTCGATGTCATGTTCAGGGAGATGGTTGCCGAGTGCCATGGCATGGATCTGACTCAGCCACCTCCCGGTCCTGCGCCTGAGCTGCACATAGGCGCCTGAGCCGGCAGGTCGAGACCAGGGGGCGTCGTTTCAGGGTGCAGCAGGACCGGCGCCGGCCGCCTGGCGTTCCGGGAAATCAGAGAGAGGTTCGTGAGCAGGGCAGCATTGCTGCCCTGCTTTCTTGTTGAACCCTTGCGAAGGTTTCCAAGTACATTTTGGGCTGACCGTGCCCTCGCAAGCCTAGGCGCCCTCTATTTGCCAGGCTATTCGAAACCTTCGCAAGGGTAGCTGGGTGGTTTCGTGCGTCATCCTTTGATAATCCTCCCCTGGCGTGCTATCATTGTAATGAGGCGCGACCGAACCCCATCTACTTACCAGGCATATACCGTCCGCAGTCCGCCGGCGCGCCCACCACACGTGCCGGCCCAGGGCTGCGGCCTTCAAAAAGGGAGGCTGCTAAAAATGTCCTTGTACGCCGCCGAGGCAGTGGAAAAGCTACGGGAAGAAGAGAACCGCTGGCGTGACGAGACCCTCCACCCACTGACGGATCGTTACCCGGAACGTCGGGACGAGTTTATCACCACTTCCAGCAAGCCGATCCGACGGCTGTACACCCCCCTGGACAACGCCGGCCTGGACTACATGAATGACCTGGGCTATCCGGGCGAGTTTCCTTTCACGCGCGGCGTCCACCCCACCATGTACCGGGGCCGGCTGTGGACCATGCGCATGTTCGCCGGCTTCGGCACGGCCGAGGAGACCAACCAGCGCTTCAAGTTCCTGCTGGAGCAGGGCCAGACCGGCCTGTCCGTCGCTTTCGACCTGCCGACCCTCTACGGCTACGACACCGATAGCCCGTGGGGGCTGGGCGAGTTCGGCAAGTGCGGCGTCGCCATCTCGTCTTTGCGGGACATGGAGGTGCTGTTCGACGGCATTCCGCTGGGCCAGGTGAGCACCAGCATGACCATTAACTCGCCGGCGGCCGTGCTGTGGGCCATGTACATCGCCGTGGCGGAGAAGCAGGGCGTGCCCATGCGCAATCTGCGCGGTACAATTCAGAACGACATCCTCAAGGAGTACATCGCCCAGAAGGAGTTCATCTTCCCGCCGGCGCCGTCGATGCGCCTGGTGGTGGACACCGTCGAGTTCGGCGCTGAGCATCTGCCGCTGTGGAATCCCATCTCCATCAGCGGCTACCACATCCGTGAGGCCGGCTCAACCGCCGTGCAGGAGCTGGCCTTCACCCTGGCCGACGGCCTGGAGTACGTGAACTGGTCGCTGGAGCGCGGGCTGGACATCGACGACTTCGCCCCACGGCTGAGTTTCTTCTTCAACGCCCACAACGATTTCTTTGAGGAGATCGCCAAGTACCGCGCCGCGCGGCGCATCTGGGCACATGAGATGCGGGATGTCTACGGCGCGAAGAATCCGCGTTCGTGGTGGATGCGCTTCCACACCCAGACGGCCGGCGCCAGCCTGACCGCTCAGCAGCCGGAGAACAATGTGGCGCGCGTGGCGATTCAGGCCCTGGCGGCCGTGCTGGGCGGCACCCAGTCCCTCCACACCAACTCCATGGACGAGGCGCTGGCCCTGCCAAGCGCATTCGCAGCCAAGGTCGCGCTGCGGACGCAGCAGATCATCGCCCACGAGAGCGGCGTCACCAACACCATCGATCCCCTGGGCGGCAGCTTCTTCGTCGAGGCGCTGACGGACGAGATGGAGGCCGACGCGCGACGCTACTTCGACACCATCGACGACCTGGGCGGCGTCATCCGGGCCATCGAGCTGGGGTTCTTCCAGCGCGAGATCGCCGACGCGGCAGCTCGCTACCAGGCCGAGATCGACCACATGGAGCGGATCGTCGTCGGGGTGAACGAGTACGAGGACGAGGAGCCGCTCCACATTCCGTTGCTGGAGATGGACCCGCAGGGGTATGACCGACAGTGCCGGCGGCTGGAGCAACTGCGCCGCGAGCGAGACGGTGAGGCGGTGCGGCGGACGCTGAACGCCCTGGCCGGCGCTGCTGAGGGCGAAGACAACATGATGCCCTACATCCTGGACGCGGTGAAGGCGTACGCGACGTTGCAGGAGATCATGGACACGCTGCGGGAGGTGTTCGGGGAGTACACGGAGCCGGCGATTCTGTAGAGGTAGAG
>JBHHXF010000365.1:0-4273 GCA_046756905.1 Anaerolineae bacterium
CACGAAGTTCTCGCTGAACCTTCGCAAGGTTGGGTTGTGAATGAATTGCGAAAGGATCTATGAGAACTGAAGACCCGGCCTTTGCGTCTCAAATGGCAGAGCCTTCCTTAATGCTCGAAAATCAACCGGCGGAGGGCGGTTTCGCAAAGGTTGCCGCGAATTCATTCGCCGGGAAGAAGTGGTTGAGCAGTTACACGATTTCTCAAAAAGGAGGAGCATACCATGAGAAGTCACGAAGTTGACTACAAGATTCTGGGAGATGATCTTCAGTTTGTGGAGATCGAACTGGACCCCGGCGAGACCGTCATCGCGGAAGCTGGAATGATGATGTACATGGAAGATGGCATCGGCTTCGAAACCAAAATGGGGGATGGCTCCAGGCCCAAGGCCGGCTTCCTGGATTCGCTGATGAGCGTCGGGAAGCGTGCCATCACCGGCGAATCGCTGTTCATGACCCATTTCACCAATTCCGCGCCCGAGGGCAAGAAGCACGCCGCCTTCGGAGCACCCTATCCGGGCAAGATCATTGCCATCGATCTGGACGAGACGCAAGGCGAGCTGATCTGCCAGAAGGATGCCTTCCTGTGCGCCGCGCTGGGCACCGAGCTGAGCGTTGCTTTCAACAAGAGGATTGGAGCGGGGCTTTTCGGCGGCGAGGGCTTCATTCTACAACGGCTACGCGGCGATGGCATGGTCTTCGTCCACGCGGGCGGCACTGTCGTAGAGAAGCACCTCGATGACGCGAGAATCATGGTCGATACCGGGTGTATCGTTGCCTTAGAGCCCACCATCGACTATGACATCCAGCAGGCCGGCAACCTGAAGTCTATGGTTTTCGGTGGCGAGGGACTCTTCCTGGCGACCTTGCAGGGGAGTGGTCGCGTCTGGCTGCAATCGCTGCCGTTCTCCCGCCTGGCTGACCGCATCTTGGAGTTCGCGCCTTCGGAGGGTGGGAAGTCGATAGGCGAGGGTTCGCTTATCAAGAAGGCGACCGATTTCCTGCAGGATTAGCTTGACAATGGCACATTCGAGCGGAAGACTTCCTAAGTCTTATCACAGGGCCGCGGGACGTTCCCCTGCCGGCTCAGCCGAGCAACGACGCCGTTAGGAATCGGGCCGTGAGACTTCGGAAGTCTAATCTGCCATCGTCAAGGTAGGCTGAGCCAGGGGGGGAGGGGCTGAACTAGGACGGGGGCCGGCGAAGATGGGCTGGCCCCCTGTAGCACTGAATGGAAGAGGCCGGCCTGACCCGAAATGGGCAAAGGGGCCGGAGGAAGCGAAGAGATACCACTACTCGCTTGACGATGCCACGTAACGTGCTATACTATCTCCTGACATGACCTCATTCGAAGCAAAAGCCTGGGATTTCCTATCCCAGGAACAGATCGCCGTGGCCGGCGTGTCTGGCAGCGGGCAGGGCGCCGCCAACAGCATCTACCGCAAGCTGCGTGACACCGGCTATCAGGTGTTTCCCATCAACCCGAACGCTGAAACCGTCGAGGGAGATACCTGCTACCCGAACCTGAAAAGTCTTCCTCAAGGAGTAGACGGCGTCGTGGTCGTCACGCGGCCGGAGTTGACCGAACAGATCGCGCGAGAGTGTGTCGAAGCCGGCATCCCGCGCGTGTGGATGCACTACAATGCGTTCTTCGGGCCCGACAGGACCAGCGTCTCCGAAGAGGCGGCTGCGATGTGCCGCGACAACGGCATCACGGTCATAGCCGGCGGCTGTCCGATGATGTTCCTGGAATTCGGGCACAAGTGTATGCGCTGGCTGCTGGGCGTCATGGGCCGGCTGCCGGAGTAGAGGACATCTGAAACCTGGCACAATCCCTTGCCTGATAGCGGGAAATGGCTGTACCATTATTGAGGACTAAGCTCCATACCCCTCTCGCCCGCCCTGTGTTGGTCAGTCGTCCCCACCTAATCGAGCGGTTAAACGCCGGCCTCCATCGCAAGCTGACCCTCATCTCCGCACCCGCCGGCTTCGGCAAAACTACCCTCATCACAGAATGGCTCTCCCAGTTGACAATTGACAATTCACAACCTGTCCTGAGCCATGTCGAAGGGTTGACAATTGACAATCCACACCCCGCCTGGCTCTCCCTGGACGAAAACGACAACGACTCTACACGCTTCATTCGCTACCTGATTGCAGCGCTCCAGCGCGCGGCGCCGGCCATCGGACACACCGTTGGAGACATGCTGCACAGCCAGCAACCTGTGGCCCTGGAAACGGTCATCTCTGTCATCATCAACGACCTCGCCGCCGTGCCCGAAAACCTGTTGCTGGTTCTTGATGACTACCACCTCATTACCAACCAGTCGATTCACGCGGCGATGACCTTCCTGCTGCGCAACCTGCCGCCCAACTTACACCTGATCATCGCCACGCGCGTTGACCCACCCCTCGGTCTTCCCCAGCTTCGAGCGCGCGGCCAGATGACGGAGTTGCGCGCCATCGATCTGCACTTCACGGAAGGTGAGGCCGCGCTCCTCCTCAACCAGGCCATGGGGCTGAACCTTGCGGCAGAGGACATCGCCGCGCTTGAGAGACGCACCGAGGGCTGGATCACTGGGCTTCACCTGGCGGCTCTGGCCCTCCAAGGCATCGCCACAGGGGCAGAGAAGGCCCGTTTCGTCCAGGATTTCAGCGGCAGCCATCGCTACGTGCTCGACTACCTGGTGGACGAGGTATTGCGGCAACAACCGGCGGAGATTCAAAGCTTCTTGTTGCAGACCTCGATTCTCAGTCGCCTGAGCGGCCCTCTTTGTGACGCAGTGATCAGTGATCAGTCAGCAGTGATCAGTGATCAGTCAACAGTGATCAGTGATCAGTCAACAGCGGCCGGCAAGCAGCGTGATGAACTGATCACCGATCACCGATCACTGATTACTGATCACTGGACACCGATCACTGGCAACTCTCAGGCCATCCTGGAGCACCTGGAAGCTGCGAACCTGTTCATCGTGCCGCTGGATAACGAGCGGCGCTGGTATCGCTACCATCGCCTGTTCGCCGACCTGCTGCGGGCGCGAGCGCGTGACGACGCCGATTGGGCCGAGCGCCATCGGCGAGCCGCCGGCTGGTACCAGGCCCACGGCTTCGCCGGCGACGCCTTCGATCATTGGACCCAGGCCGGCGCCTTCACCGAAGCCGCCGCGCTGGTCGAAACGCAGGGGTTGAGCCACCTGAATCAGGGACAGACGACCCTGGTCATGGCCTGGCTGGATCGCCTGCCGGCAGACGTGGTGGCCAGCCGGCCCTGGCTGCTGATCCTGCGAGCGTGGTGCCTGCTGCTGACTGGCCAGGCCACGGCGGTCCCTGGTTGCCTCCAGCAGGCGGAACAGCTCCTCGCCACACAAGTGGCCAGTGAGCCGGCACAGATCGGCCATGTGGCGGCCATTCGTGCCTACCTTTCAGCATTGCAGGGGGACATCCCGACGACCATTGCCCATGCACGCCAGGCATTGGCACAACTTCCGCCGGATGACCAGGCGACTCGCAGTGTCGTGTCCTTTGTCCTGGGTGGAATGCACTTGATGAGGGACGAGATCGGCGCCGCCCAGGCTGCCTTTACCCAGGCCGCGCGGGCCGGCCAGGCAGCGGGCAATCGGCACGTTGCGGTGCCGGCCTGGTGCGCAGCGGCCAACTTGCAGGCTAACTGCGGTCATTTGCAGCGGGCAGAGGCCACGTACCAGCAGGCGCTGGAGGTGACCATGACGTCGGAGAAGCGGGCCTCGCCCCTGGCGGCACAGCCCTACAACGGCCTGGCTCAACTGGCCTACGAGCGGGATCAGTTGGACGCCGCCGCCGACTATATCACGCAAAGCCTGACCCTGGGCCGGCAGTGGCGCAATCTGGAGACCATGGTCAGCGCCCTCCTGCAGCAGGCGGCGCTCCAGCGCGCTCAGGGGAACCAGGAGGCGGCTGCGGCAGCGGTGGACAAAGCGGCGCAGACGGCCGCCGGCCACACCCTCACACCGACCTCGGCCAGCCGGCTGACGGCCATGCGCCTGATCTCGCTGCTGGACACCGGCGACGTGCGCGGCGCCGCCCGGCTGGCGGCCGAAAGCGGCGTCACGCCCGACGATCCGGCCAGCTTCGTTCGCCTGGAAATGCACATCGCCCTGGCGCGCATCCTGCTGGCCCAGGGACAGCCCCGAGCGGCCCAGAAACTGCTGGCCCGGCTGGTTGCAGCAGCCGAGGCCGACGGGCGCGCCGGCGACCTGGTCAGACTGCTGGCGTTGCAGGCGCTGGCGTACCAGGCGC
>JBHHXF010000366.1:0-4263 GCA_046756905.1 Anaerolineae bacterium
TTCAGCGCCGGCCGAGTAGGAGCCCCCTTCGACAACCCTTCGACAGGCTCAGGACGTCGATTCGACAAGCTCAGGATGAACTCCGCGACGTATCGAGGCCAAGCGGGTCGTCCGTAGAGCTGCTCGCTTGGTTTCGATACGCTACGCTACCCTTCGACAGCCCTTCGACAAGCTCAGGATGACAGCTCAGGACGGCGCTCAACCGGCGCTCGCTCCCCGAAATATTGAGAGGATACGTAGGGAGCAGTAAATTGGCAGGAGTTACCGTTGATGGTATAATCGACACCCTATGTGCGCTGTGACACTGGCTGAGACTATCAAACACCGAGCCTACAAGTTGGGTTTCGATCTGGCGGGAATTGCGCCGGCAGACCCGCCGCAAACCGTTTCCGCCTACATCGACTGGGTGAATCGCGGGTACGCCGGCGAGATGCGCTACCTGGAGCGGCCCGATCGCGTCGAGCGCCGGCGTGATCCATCGCTTAGCGTCCCCAACGCTAAGTCGGTGATCGTTGTGGGCAAGAATTACTTCACCCGACAACTGCCGGCGGAGATTCTGAACGACCCGTCGCGCGGTATCATCGCCAGCTATGCGTGGGGGTTGGACTACCACGACGTGATGACGCCCCGCCTGCGCGAGCTTCAGGCATTCATTGAGGAGCAGGTGGGCGGTCAGGTCCACGGACGAGCGTACGTGGACACCGGTCCGGTGTTGGAGCGGGCGTACGCGGTGCGGGCCGGCCTGGGCTTTTTCGGCAAGAACACCATGCTGATCCACCCACGCTGGGGCGCGTGGCTGTTCTTGGGCGAGATTCTGCTCGATGTTGATCTGGACTACGACGCGCCTGACACCCGGGGGACCTGTGGGGCGTGCATCCGCTGCCTTGATGCCTGCCCCACCGATGCGTTTCCCGCGCCGTACGTTCTGGATGGGCGCCGCTGCATCTCGTATCTCACCATCGAGCTCAAGGGGCCGATCCCGCGCCCCTTGCGACCGCTCATGGGGAATCGCATTTTCGGGTGCGACATCTGCAACGAGGTCTGTCCATGGAACAGGCGCTTTGCGCGGGCAACGGATGAGCCGGCCTTCCAACCGGCAGCCGACCACGTCGCGCCCAAGCTGCTCGACTTGATTGCGCTGGACGATGATGAGTTTCGCGAGCGGTTCCGCGACAGCCCGATCCAACGGGCCAAACGGCGCGGCCTGTTGCGGAACGTGGCCGTGGCGCTAGGAAACTGGGGTGATCCGGCGGCCGTGCCGGCGCTTACTCGGGCCCTGCACGATCACGAGCCCCTCATCCGTGGCCACGCTGCCTGGGCCTTGGGCCAGATCGAGTCCGCCCATGCGCGGCGCACGCTGGAGAAAGCTCTGGTCATGGAGGCAGACGGCCATGTCCAGGATGAAATCAAAGCTGCACTGGCCGATCATCGTGAGTTGACGGGGCCGGCCCTTCCTGAGTGAAAGACGCGCGGTCTGTGATAGTGGCGAACATGTGCTATAATATTGGCCAAGTCGCGCATGTGTTCCCGTGCCAAGATAGGCCAGACTCAACTTGGTGGGGTAAGTGAGCACAGAGGAATAGACGTGATGAGACAGTTGCAGATGTTTGATCAGCACCTATTGGATAAAGCGGAGCCAACGAGAAGTTCGTTTTCGCACAACGGCGTTTGCCCCGAAGACGCGCGGCTTGCTCTGGAGAAGCGCTATGAGAATCTGCTACGTGTAGACCAGCGCTTCAATCGGAAGATTGTGAGCTATCAGGCAAGCAAGGGGGACCTCGTTCACGGTTGGATTCGCTACAAAGAGGGTTTTTCGGCTCAACTTGTGGACAAGCTCATCAGAGAGTTCTGTATTGAGAGGGGTGACACGATACTTGATCCTTTCGCCGGCTCGGCAACCACCCTCCTTGTTGCAAAGACAAGGGGAATTAATGCAGTCGGAATTGAGCTTCTTCCAATGTGTCATCTGGCGTGGGATGCGAAGTCCGGCTTTGATGACTACGACATTGGCGAACTTCAAGCCATTCATCGTCTCCTAAGGGCCAAGGAGCCTGAAACTACAGACAGACAGTTTCCGCACGTAGCAATTACCGACTCTGCTTTCTCTGAGACTGCTGAAAACGATCTGATGTTCTATGCGGATTGGCTTGAGCGCCAGGAAATTAGTGGGCGGTCAAGAACGCTCTTGAAGCTGATTCTGATGAGCATACTCGAGGAAATCAGCTATACGCGTAAGGATGGGCAGTACTTGAGATGGGACTATCGCTCACGCAAAATACGGGAACGTAACAAGGCTCGCATAGCTCAAGGCAAGAAACCTTTCAAGAAGGTTGACAAAGGACCATTGCCAACGGTCAAGGAAGCTATGGTCAAAGCTCTATCGATAGTGCTTGCCGACATAGTTGCTTTGCAACGACTGCATTTTGCGGAGAGCCGGCAGAGGCTTATCAAGGGCAATACACTGTTTGTGCTACCCAACTTAGAGCCTGATCAGTTTACGGCTGTCATAACCTCTCCTCCCTACTGCAACCGCTATGACTATACGCGCACTTATGCGCTTGAGCTGGCTTACCTGGGCATTGGGGATGGCATTTTCGACCTGCGTCAGAGCCAATTGTCCTGCACTGTCGAAAACCGCCCGAAGCTTGACCTCCTGCGGGAATACTACGAGCAGCTAGGAAAGCCAGATAGGGTGGCAAAGATACTTGATGTAATACAGACTAACCCGGTGTTTGTCGAGATCAACAATGCTTTATTAACGAGATGGGAACGCGGAGAAATCAACAACAAGGGCGTTCTCAGAATGGTAGAGCAGTATTTCATTGAGCTAACATTTGTGTTCGCAGAGCTGTTCAGAACATGTCGCAGTGGCGCTCATGTGGCTTTTGTAAACGACAACGTGCGCTACGGGGGAGAGGTGATACCTGTTGACCTGCTCAGCACTGATTTGGCACGTAGACTGGGATTTGAGCCGGTGAAGGTATATGTGCTACCTCAGCGGAAGGGGAACAGCAGTCAGCAGATGGGCAGGTTCGGGCGGGAGGCTCTACGCAAGAGCATCACTATTTGGCGAAAACCCTAGCGCGCAAGTGACGAGGAGTCAGCACAGTGCCATCATCCGATTCAGAACGGAAAATGCTTGAAAGCTGGCTGCTCGATCAGGTTACCAAAAGTGAGTTTTTCCATCAGAAACTGCATGAATATGGACTTCTGGAGATTGCCTACACCCTTGAAAGCGTACGGGGTGAGGGTCTGGATTGGAATCTGAAGGAGCTAGGCATATCGGAGAAAGCGTGGAACAGGGTGATACATCGCGGACTGAAGCCCGTGCGGATATTTGCTCATCCTTACGTGCTGCAAACTATTGAGAGATCTGTAGGCTACTATCGAGGCCTTGCCCTGGTTTCCCGCAAATCCATGAGCAATATCAAGTTATCCATCGAGAGATTCGAGACAGGCACAAATAGAAGGCCGCTGGATGAGAAAAAGGCCCAGGCTGTTGCCTGTCGTCTGAACGAATTGATCAGCCGCTTAATTGAGGTAGATGATCGGCTTGATGCTCGAGAGTTCGATCTGTGGCGGGGAATGACAGCGGGTTCAACAGCGCAGGGTTCCTGGCAGAACAAGAAAGGCGACGTGGCCGAGGATCTCGTGAAGGGATTCATAAAGCGTAGAATACGCGCCAGGGGCTTGGTCGCGAGGGAAGCCGACGGCGGAGCCACGGAAGTCCTGGCTGATGGTCGAACAGTCAGATACGGAAGTGAGCCTGACATAGCAATCTATAAAGGGCAAGAGATTCTGGCTGCTGTGGAGATCAAAGGTGGCATAGATTCAGCCGGCGTGCTGGAACGGGTAGGAGCCGCCGTGAAGAGCTTGAGCCGAGCGAAGAACGAGAATTCAAACGCAACAACCATGCTGGTGATGTATCGAGTGGCACTTACCGAACAGGCTCAACAAGACCTGGGAGATCATCGGGACGCCATTGATTATTGGTTTACCATCGAAGACGTGCTGAACCGCGATGAGACAAGACAGCAGATCTTCAGGCTGCTTGGCATCTAAGAGCATGGGGAGCAAAACACGTCGCCCTTTCACTTGTTGGGGTGGCATCTGTTTTGCTCGGCTGCCTTCCAACCACCCAATCGGGGATATCGAGGCAACCAGTGGTCGATAGGCGACAGCGAATTGGCGGGGTTTTGATCGCCGGCGGCGTTTTGGCGTGGGGTCCGTATTTCCTGCTCAAGTTCGCCGGCGCTGAAGTGG
>JBHHXF010000367.1:0-4256 GCA_046756905.1 Anaerolineae bacterium
AAACTATCCCAACTGCTCCCGCCGGATTGCCAAATCCGGCGGGCCTGGCCTGGATGGTTCGGCCACGCTCACCACAGGTTTGGCAATCCAGGCCGAGCGAAGTGGGGCAATTATCTTCCTGGAAGCGGGTTACCTGGAGAGCCGCTCGCTTGATTTCGATACGCTGGCTTCGATACGCTACGCTACTCAGCCCAATTCGCTACTCAATCAGCGCTCGCTCTCTCAAGTTATGCATGCACCCTCTGATCCGCGGCCGGCTGTGTCACTCGCCGCGAGTTGTGGACTGAGGACGCACGACGCGCCACAGGACAGGCGCCATCGCAAAGGCCAACGCGATCAGGCCGGCTAGCCACGGCGACCCCTGCACGCTGATGGCCGGCATCAGCCAGCCCGAACCATAGATGACATAACCCGTCAGGCCGACAACGACGACCAGCAGCACAAGTCGCACCTGGTGAACCGGTTCCGTGCCGGTGGCGCGAGACAGGACAGCGCCGACCCCGCCGGCGAACACAACAGCTACCAATGCCAGAACAAGCCCCGGCAGCCCTGGCGATTTACCCTGGTCCGATGGGCGGCTTTGACCGATATCTCGTGCTGGTGTGGGGACCGATGTGACCGTAGGTACGGCAGAGGGGGTGGCGGTTGGAGATTCGGTCGGCGTCGATGTCGGGGTGAAAGTTGCGGTCGGCGTCGGTGTGGGCGGTCGGAAATCCACGATATAGGGTCGCCCGGAGGACGCTTGCACGCTGGTGGCACGGATGTTCACGGGTCCGCCCACCTCCACAGAGAAGCTGGCTTCAGCGATGCCTGCTACCGTGTTGGCCGTCACCTGGGCCAATAGCTCGCCGTCCTCGCGCTCGAAGAAGAAGGTCACTTGTGTACCGTCGGGCACGATGTTACCGTTGTGATCCAGCACACGGCCGGTCTGGACACTTACCGTCGTCGGGAACTCATTCACCTGGCTCGGGTTCTCTGGTTCTGTCACAACAAGAGGTATCTCCCGTTGGGGGTCTGGCGCCAGTTGCTCGGTCAGATCGTACCCAATTCCCTCGATATTCACCGGTGGAGCACCCCGTGGGGTCAGGTCACCGAACAGAGCGCGAACGGTGGCCTCGATGAAGGCCGGCGTTTTGCTGTACGCGGCGTAGTAAGCCGATAGCTTGTTGATCTCCGTGGTGTCCAGCCGGTATGGCGCGTTCAACGCGATGGCGACTATTTGCTTGTCATAACTTCTGGGGCCTAGATCCAGAAATACACGAACGGCGTCGGCCGCCTCGAATCGCTGTGTATTCATGTCCAGCATGACAAATAGAATCCAGTCCGCCTGAACCAATAGTGTGCCGGCGTCCGCATCGGGTTCCGGTATGTAGGCGGGAGCCGGCGTGGATGTTGATGTTGCTTCGATTGGCGGTTCCCCCTCTGTAGTCGGCTCGGTGAAGGGGGCTGTCAGGTATGATCTCAATTGCGAAAATGTCAGGTTGTGAATGTTCTCGGGCGCGATCTGGTCAGCGCCGTCAGGCCCGTACAGGCGGAGCATTGTGTCGCCCAGGGCGGTTGGGCTGAGGACCGTCTGTTTAGTGCATTCGGGGATGTTGTCGAAACAATCCTGGAAGAGTGTATCATCGGTGACGATAATCAGAGTTTGCTCGCGTCGAGGGCTGGCCAGTCTTGTTCCACTGCGCGGATGGATGAGCGTAATGGCGTCCTGTGAAATCCTGGCCACCGTTGCGAGGGCTTCGGCAGTGTTGAGCGACTCGTTAAGCTGAGCTGTCGGAACTTTGACCACTGCCGGCGTGAAATCCTCGTACAGGCGTTGCTTTGCGCGCAGGATTCTCGTTACAGCTTCGTCAACCCGTTGTCTAAAGGCAGGGTTGGCCCGGTATTCCGAGGCAAAGAAGTCGATGGTGGCTTTGATGTTTATCACCTGGTCCGTCCAGATGTTTCTCAGGTCGAACTGGGACAGGATTAGGACGTCGTTGCCGGCCAGGAAGGCTTCCTTGGCGATCTGCTTGGCGGGGAAGGTCTGCTCCTGGGGATCGAAGTAGCGTCGCACCGCCGGCACGCCCAACGAGTCGCTTACAATCAGGCCGGTCTCTCGCCATTCTACAAATTCGGGCAGCGTTAGTAGTTGGTTCATGCCGGCGGAATCGAAGCTGATGGGCGGTGTGAACTGCCGGATGTCGCCCTGAAAGCCTCGATAGCGGATGTGGGAGGTCATGAGAGCATCGGTGGTCGCTGTTTCGTCTGTGCCGTCCACTTCCGTCACGCGGAAAAAGGGTGGTAGCTCGATGCGCCGCAGTTCCTGGAAAGACTTATCCACCGTTGCCACATCGTCATCTGGGAGTCGATCGCTGCCGCCGTGGCCGGGGAAGTGTTTGGCGACGGTCAGCACCCGATTCTGGCTGCCGCGATGAACGCCTCGGATGTATGCCCGACCCATCTCGCCTACCCAGTAGGGATCGCCCCCGTAGGCGCGAATCCCGATGTCCCCCCGACTGCTGAGGCGCGGATTGTTGAGGACGTCAATGTCGGGGCCGAGCAGCATGTTCACACCAACGGCCGACAGTTCGTGGCCCGCGATCTCGCCGATATGCTCCGCGTTGGTAGCGTCCCACGTCGCTCCGATGGCCATGGCGCTGGGCAAGGGTGTGAACCCACTGCGCAGTCGGGTATAGGGATAGCCGTCACCTTCGTGATCTACGGCTACGAAAAGGGGGATGCCGGGGCCGCCCTCGGATAGAGCTAACTCTTGCAGAGCATTGGTAAGAGTGGCGACCTGCATGGGTGTATCAGCGTCGCTTCTCTGTTCAGGGTCTGAGGAAAGGTTGTAGAAGTTGCTGTTGCTGGACAGCAGCGCCACTCCTCCGATTTTGTACTCGGTTATAAGCTGCGCTATCTCGGACTCAGGGCCGGCATCGCGACCAACGAAGGCAATGATGAAGAGCTGGCCCACCTTTTCCGCAACGGTCATCTGCTCTACTCGGATTTCGATAGGCGGTGGGGGAGCTGCCACCAGCGGGTGTGCGCCGGCTACCAACCAGCTCGCCCCCAAGAGCAGGATTAGAATCCAACGTAGCGTTGTCAGTTTGCCAGGTTTTCTGTCGTAGATCACATGCGGGTTGACCAGGGAGAGCGTCCGGTTTCCATTTCGCCCCGCCCGGCCTCGTTCATGTGTCTGGTGAGGATGGGTATTTGACAGAGAGGTCTCTGGTCCTATAATTGTCGGCACGACGCGGGCTTTCGAAGACTGGGTGACCATTGTATCATTTTGTCGAACCAACATGAAGGAGAAACTGAATGTCATCAGCAACCCCATCGACACTGGCCGAAGCTGGTGAGCGGTATCTGTCGCCTGAATTGGAGCAGAACATTCAGAACCGCCTGAGCCGGATTGAAGGACACGTGCGCGGCGTGAAGCGCATGCTGGACGAACACCAGGATTGCGAGAGCATCCTCATCCAACTGGCAGCCATCAAATCTGCCCTGAACCAGGTGATCATCAAGGTGCTGGAAGGGCACATGGAGACGTGTGTGATGGACTGCGTGTTAGAGGGCGAAGGAGAAGAAGCTCTTGAACGTCTGCAAGGCGCCCTTTCGTTGGTATTGAAGAACTCGTAATCATCGACCTCGCTCGTCACGCACGACGTTGTCGGTGTAGAAAAAGGCGCCCTGGAAATCGGCTTCTGCCTTCTTTTGCTTGCTGCTCCACTGCTCGATCTGAATTCGATATACCGTCGTGCGTGCCAGCTCCTGGGGCATGATTGGGCGATAGTCCTGGCCAGATTGGAGGTGGGGGAAGTACTTGTCGAGCAATAGTTGCAGCCCATGCCGTGCTTCATCCTCCTCGGCAACAATGGTCGCATGACCGAAGACGGTCACGCCGGCATACTCCACGCTAAACTCCATCGCAGTAGCGGCGGGCAATAGCCGGCCCATCTCACTGACGCTGAAGCAGACACGGTGGTTCCTCTCGACATTTGCCCGCGTGCGCCCGACGTTTGCAGTGTGTATGTAGATGGCGTGCGCCGGCTCGTCGAAGACGAACAGGTTGCTGTTGATGAATGGCTGCCCTTCATGGACTGTTGCCAATACGCCGTAGGGAGCGCGGTGGAGGAACGCTTTGATCCACGCTTCATCTTCGACCGCGCGATCGCTTCGACGCACAAGGTGAGGCGAACTGGCAGCCTGATCAATTGGCATCGTAACCTCCTCTGACTCGTAGAAACGACTTATGAACCTTGAGAGTGACTACT